>JBLKOU010000011.1:0-26310 GCA_047603125.1 Candidatus Woesearchaeota archaeon
TTATTGCCTTGATGCTCTACGGTAAAAAAATAATTATTATATTGCCAGTCTGAAGTTATATTTTCAAACGAGAACTGCACATTTTCCACACCTTGTGCAATTGATATATTAACAGAGTAATTTTTGTCGATAGAACGGTAGGATGAGATGTTGTTTTTTATTAAATTTATATTTTTATCAATATTATCAACTGCTAATAAATCCAAACTATTTGATTTAAAAAAATCAATGTAATGAAACTCTAAATAAGGTATTAGATAATTAAAGTATATAGTATCTTTATAAAAAATACTTAAAGGTCGAATAGTTAAATTCCGATAAGTTTTCAAAAATTGATTATTATTTTCATTTAATATATCAATACCTAAAGCATTGTAATTAGTATTAACATTTCCCGGATCAAAATGCTTTATTAGATTTAAATTAGTTGAATTAAGATTGTAGAAATTGTATTTTCTATTAGCGTTATTGAGTATCCCAAACTCCCAATTCCCATCCGAAGTAATATCTGTAAAAAACATTTGTGCTGGTTGAAAACCTAGCGAAAAAACAGAATAATTCATCTCACTAAAATTATATGTTAAATTATCTCGAGTAAATAATCTCAAAAGATTTTGACTTACATCCGCACAAAAAAAGTCTTCAAAACCATTTTTATTATAATCGAACACGAGTGGAAAATTACACCTTTCATTACTTCCTAAAGGAATAGCTTGATTTATTTCATTCTCTTTTAATCCATCTTCAAACAAAAAGTATTCCCAATTATCTAGTACGCCTCTCACAACAATAATATCTTTTAAAAAATTATTATTCATACTAAAAACACCAGCATACGCAATATTACTAGAATCATTCATCAAACTCTCCCTTTCAAACCCCCATGACACACCGTTCAAATTAGAAGCAGTCAACACATCCACAAAATCACTAGAATACACAATCATATCCCCAAGACCATCCCAATTCAAGTCAGTCACAAAAAAATCAACATCAGCATACGACAAACCATGCTCAGAGCTATTCCACACAACAGTAGAACCCGAATAAATCAACATCCCAAACGAACCCACAACAATTATTTCATCATTCCCATCCAAATTAAAGTCAAATGAACCCAACTTAAACCCAGAAGACGAAGTTAAATTTTCAAAAGGATGCGAACTTACAAGTGACAACTGAGGTTCATACGCCTTTACGTCACTAAAAGAGAGATTAAATATAGTATTCGAACCAGAATCAAAAGAGCAATTCACTAGGAACCACTCATCTGATGTAAATGTACGATTAAAAGATCCAAGACCATTATTTAGCAAAAGCTCTTTTTGTTCATATGAGCAAGAAGTACCTAAAACATACGAGTCAAAACTTTCATCAAAACGACGGGGTTCATTTCTTCGAGTGACATTTATAAAAATGGTATTTGGCAGACTTACCATAAGTCCAAATTCTGTTTGATATGTGAGAAGTGAATCTTGTAAACTTATCGTTTGAGTATAGTCTCCATCGCACACTACGGCATCATCAGTAGTGATGGTGACAACTCCCCAATATCGGTCATCTGTCGTGTTAAACTGTACTGAATCGTAAAAACAGCTAGGATCGGTGGTGATTTGATCATTGTCTCGTACTTGAAATGAAATATTAACAACATCCCCTGGAAGAAGAAAATCATCGCCGCTATTCGCATCAGAATTATGAAAAGTGAGACTATATACGCTTGTTGAAAACAAAAGTAGAGTAAATGCAAGTAATAACCCCTTTTTCATACCAAATATACAGGAATAAGTATTTATAAACGTAACTATACTGACTACAAATAACAAGAAAACCCTCATATTTATAAATAAAAACATATCAAAAATGGACATGAAAAGGGGGTTTGGAGTCTGTATTCTTATAGTATCTATCTTATGTGTGGGGGTATTCGCCTCGTTAGGAGTAAATGATATTGATAATAAAGCACGGATCGCCGATTTTAACAATGATGGACGCCTCGATATCCTAGCCTTTTCAGATAGAATTGACTCACGATTAGCATATATCAATCTCTATACTCAAACAAGCACAAACACCTTCTCACCAGCCATACGCCTTGTGGATGAGCAGCTGAAACGTTGTGCGCTCTCATATGGTGATTATAACAATAACTCCTATTTGGACATCGTGTATGCGTGCTTTAATCAAAGTGATCACATGGTGTCAGGGTTGCTTACAAATAGTGGCGGGACATTTATTCAGGAAGATTTTTTCACAAGTGAGCTTTATACAGGGCCCTTCCAAACAACAAATAGTCAAATTCTCACATATGGAGATATCTTAGTGTTAGATTTTACTAATAATGGGCATCCCGATATTTTAAGTTGCTTTCATGGTGAGGAAAATCTTTCATTGTTTTTATCTGATGGAGAATCGTTCACACAAATTGACTCGGGCATTCCTCGAAATATCTTTAAAAAAAACGGCGAAATGACAAATTGTTTTCTCACACCTCTTGACGTAAATGCAAACGGAGTAACTGACATTATTGCATACCAATATGATGCAAATAACTTCTCATTGTTTACAAATCAGTTTTGTAATGCAACAACATGTCAAGAACCACAAAATGCATTTGCTGCAGTCACAGATGATAATGCGTTTAATCAAACTTATTTTGCCAATAAAAAAATTAAACATCTGCGAGCTTTTGATGTCAATCAGAATGGATTCAGCGACTTATTTTACATCGCAGATGTGTCTGATTCGAGCGCATCTCCAAGAAATATAACTTATGGCCATTTTCTTAATAATGCATTTGATATAGCATATGAACCCGCGCTTACTCCTCCAGTGATTGAACAATTTACATACCAACATGTTTCGCCGCAGCATTTTCGTCTGTCGTGGAAGAATTATACTGAAAATCAGGATTTTTACCAAATTCGTATTACTCCAAGTACTTTTAGCCTTATACCAAATGGAAGAACGGATCAATTTGCAGCAACATATAATCTGTTGCTGACAAATAATGTCACGCGCTTTGGAGAACCCTTTGTTAGTAGCTATGATCATCATGCCGGATTTGGAAATTTACTAACCAGAACAGATATCAATCTTTCTATTCAACCTCAATGCTTTAATGTTTCAGCACAAGCAATATCTCGGTCAGGAATGATGGTCAATTCCAGTTTACAAGAGTTTCCAGTCATGATTACTGTAGAGGATAATACTTTTCCAATTGAGTTATGTGATGGACTTGATAATACTTGTACTGGCGTGGCTGATGATTCATTTACATTTTTTTGGCCAGATGGAAACAATTCAACTATCACATTTGAACGAAGGGGTGAGAGGAATCTCATGGTTGGTCCTACACAAACATTTACAAATCCGAATAATTTGAGTCAAAATATTACGTTTGATTGTACTTCTTGGTTATTTAATACAAACAATCAAAATTTCTGGGAACCAAGCTCTTCTTCAACTAATACTATATCGCCAGGTTCAGGAGGTGCGACAACTGCAGCAACTCAAGTTGAGCAAGAATCTGGTTCTTCTCCTTTTGAGAATCAAGAACCAGAACCCGAACCGGAACCCCAAGACCCACAACCCCAAGAACCCCAATCACAAAGCCAATCATTTGCAACCAAACCCTTTGAGCAATTCTTTGAAATAGAATACAGAAATGAGAGAACATATGTCATTGAAACTATTCAAAACATTGAGCGAACCAAAAAAACAGATATAATAATTCGAAAAGAGTTTCCTACAACTACACTACAAAGTGCATCCCTTTTACAATCACGAACACCAATTATCATCCAACGAGAAAACCCCATTATTGACTTTTTCATAGGTGATCTAGACTACTTAGAACAATATCGAATGCAATATTCATTACCAGGCACTATTGAAGAGCATCAAATTAGAGCAGTGCAAACAGTTATGCTCGCAGATCAGCAATATACGCAAGAACAAATAGAACTTTTAGAACAAGAACAAGAAGAGATAGCAAACAGAGCAGTTAACACAAGTATCACAGAAACACAAGTTGGAGACAATACCGTTTTCACCATCCGTGTGGACTTGCAAGATGATGTAGACACCGTACGAAATGTTGAAATTGAGCAATACATTCCTAAATGTTTAATTGAAGAAGTCAACGAATTAATACTACGAACAGGTATTGATGAAAACTATATCAATAATGTACAAATTAAAGAAGCAGACCCGATAATTGTTTGGACATTTGAGGAACTCAGAGCAGGCGAAGAGTCGCAGTTATTCGAAAATCACCTCTGATTAGTAATAACAAACGAAACATTTATAAATAAGCACAGTATTCTTATTTATATGAAATTAAACTCATCTCTACGAAAAGCTGTAGGTCTTGGTGCTATTGCAGCTGCTACTATTTTACCAACTAAGCATGTTGATGGTGCTATACTTGTAACATACACTGCAGACCAAAGCGGAATTGTAACAAAGCCAGTGTATGGTTTATCAAGCACTGACTCAAATTTTTTTTTGTCTGGACGCATTGAAACTGATTCTTTGAGCAAAAATTTTACAGGTAACAATCAAGAATCTTATGTATTCGTTAATCCAACTCTTACTAAAGATGCAGCTTCGTTTAATAATGATTATATGTTCCAATTGGGGGCGGATAATACTATTCGTCAAGTACGCCTTTCTGATGGTGCACGAATTAATATTAATGATAAAATAGGTATAGAAACAGGCAACAACACATTCGGTATTGGATATGATGCTGGGACGAATACTATTGGTATTGGACAATTCGATGGTTCACAAATGTCATTTCGAACATATGATGTAGGAACTGGGCTATTAAGCGACCCTATTTCATTTGCATTCAATGCTGCACAATATGGTACGCCAACTGGTCTAGACTACGTTGTCAAAGGCGGTTCACCAAGAATGTTGGTTGGGACAAGGGATGGGCCACCTGAAACAATTTTTGAGAGTGATCCAAGAAATTTCGTTCTCGACATGGACGCAGATTCGGGTCTTGTTGGTCAGTATGCAACTATTATGGGATCTACTAATAAACTACAAGATTTGCTATATGATAATGGTCGTTTGGTTACGTCGTTTGAAAGAGCAGGTGCGGGATATATTCAAGTAGGCGACTTTACAGTCATCCCGGAGCCAAAAGCTATGGGTCTTGCAGCTGGTTTAGCTGCTCTTGGAGCGGCAGCTTATATGCGAAATTCACGACGACGTGAAAGACCTGTAAAAGATCTTGAATCAAGTGTAAACACACTTGACGCTTACAAATAAAATTTTTTGAGCAATTTTGCTCATGTTCTTCTTTTTTTAGACGAGAAAATAACAATATTTAAATATACCTCTTTTTAAAAGAAGACTGTGAGAAAAGGGGTATTCTTAGGGGTGTGTATAGTCTTATGTACAATATTTCTAGCTTATTCTTTTCATTCTCAAGATGTGCTTGATGATTTAACAATTAATTACACGTTTACGGGCGATTCTGATTTTTTGTATGTGAATAAATCTATATTCTTTAACGCGACAATCTACAATACTACAAATCCTAGTCAAATTTTCTCAAATGACACATTTATGTGTTTTGTTAATGTGAGCAGTCCTTTCTCATTAGAAGAAATGAGTTTTACTAATAATCAATTTGTCTTACAAACTGAATTTACGCAAACAATTCCACTGGCTCAGTATTCGATTTATTGTAATTCGACGCAATTTGACAGTTTTGAAACACAGTCTCACAATTTTACCATAAGCGAACAATTCCGGCCTATTGTCCGTTCAATTGATTTAGATAATCAAAATTACAGTCTTTACTCTTGGATTGCTCAGCCGGTATATGTTGCGTTTTATAATTTAACACAGTTTAATCAAAATTCTAATCAAAGTACACTAAGTGATGCTTTGTGTACTTTGGAGTATGGGGGTGTTGAGTTTAATTTATCTGAATCATCCGTTCCAGGAATTTATGCAAATGACAGTGTTTATTTTGACACTTTTGGAAATCTTTCAGTTTTACTTTCTTGTGAAATTGACTCGCAGATGTATAATTGGAATCAAACTGTTGAGGTTTTGGAGTATAAGTCAAAGTTTGAGGCGTTTGATTTTGAATTCGGGAGTGCATTTGACTCTGCCGGAAAACCAAATTTGATATTATTTATTGACCTTTTAATATATTCGCACGACACGCCTGGAAATCATTATTATTCTGTTTTTAATACTACTTTAAATTCATTAGTTGTTAATAACGCAAGTGGTTTAAATTTAAATACTATTTTTTCAATAATATCTCCATCTAAAATTTTGAATTTTGGAAGTCAGGGTTCTGTTAGTCGTATACATTCTATTTTTAACCAGGGAGATTCAGTCATTCTTAATGAAAGTGTTTTTAGTAATGCAGCAGGATATTTTTTGACAACTTTGGACATAAATAACGAAGGAGATTTTGAGAGCATGGTTTTTTTTAGAAATACTTCTGTTCGTCAAAATTATGTTGTTGAAGAATCAGGGATCTATAGAAAATTGAATGCTACGGGCTTGACAGATGGTGCTATTTGTTATGAAGATATTAATAAAAATGGCTTTTTTGATTTATTATTATTTGGCAGTACGGGTGCAGGTTTAGAGACGAAAATTTATTTTAATAATGGAACACATTTTAATCAAAGTTTAGATCTTGGTTTGGGTTTTCGTCATGGCTCGTGTCATATTGGTAAATTTTTAGAAAATAATGAAATTAATTTTATGATATTGGGGGAATTTTTTACAGGTTCTGCGTTCGTCAACCAACTCCTCCTTTTCAACTCAACAGAAAACCTGCTTAATAACCAACCAGACCTAAACGGAAGAATCCCAATCGAACCACTTTCTCACACAGACATCTTCGTTGCAGACTTAGATAATAGCGGATTAAAAGACATCCTTATTTGTGGACAAAATCAATCAGGAGACTATAAAACCTATTTTCTCAAACAAAACATGACCAACCCTGGATTTTTTTATGTCCTAGATGAATTCGATCACCCCAATGTTCATAAATGTTCAATCTCCGCCACACATCTGACAGACTCAACAGCTTTAGAAATTGCGATTGGAGGAATTGGAGCAGAACCGCAAGACAATCAAATTAAAGTCTATAAAAACATCCCTCCAAGAGCATTACCAAATCCACAACCACCAACGATAACAAATCTGAGTTGGAATAACCAAACAAATCAATTATACATAGAGTGGGAACCAACAGATTCGATGCATAGCTACAATCTCAAAGCCATGTATCTAAATCAAACTGTTATCATGTCTGGTTTTTACCCACTCTCCACACATCCTGCTCAAGGCTATTTAGGAAATATGCGTTATCGAACAAATGTAACACTAAACAATATTGAGAACGGATTAGTACAAGTAGGAGTACAAACATTTGATCAAGCACTTCGAAAAAGTGAGTGGTCAATAAAAACGAATCAATGTCAACCTCCACAAGGTTCATCTTATTGGATCATAAATGAATATTGTCTAATCTTAAATGAAACGCTTCCTGCACTAAATATAACCGTAACAGAAAATGGCTTGGTGGATTTTATTAATGATTTTTCCTCACCACAGACAAATATAACGGTTCATGGACAAATTCGCGCCAAACATCTCGATGTTCAAAACATCATTTACAACACAACAAACACGCTGACACTAAATACCAGTGCGAGTGTAACTGCTCTCAAACCAGCAAGAATTGAAAAAAGCAATATTACAACACTCATTGCAAAAGCAAATAGTACTCTTTTTGATTCACAAGTACAACATGTGACTGTATATGATCCGTATCAAGTTAATGATACCATAGCAACCGTATTTTCATATATCAATCAATTCTCGCAACAAGTAACTGACGTCTTGCAAAATAGTACGGGTGTGTTTACAACCAATACAACTCAAACACTTCTTAGACAAACATTTACTAATAGCTCAGTAAATCCCAACAATATCACAATTACGTTCACCAAACCCCCGTTATATTACAACAGCACACAAAGTATTCAACCAGAGCCTAATAAAACGATTATTCTCACAAGAAATCCTCTGCCCGATATAGGGGTATTTCAATCTAATGTAAATCAAACACTACTGCAACACGATGGAGCACTTGATTTACAAACCTTTTCACAGTTTCCTAACTTTACAGTTGAAATACCTGATTTGGCAAGAATAAACTGGTTGCATCCTATCAATGTTTCTTTTTTAAATCTCAATGATTCCATACAAATAGAAGAGAATCTCATATCAGTCAATCATTCTCAATTAAACGCAAGTGCAAATATAACTTTCTTTAATTTAAGTTATCTTACAAAACCTCTTTTATTAAAAAACGGAGAAATTTGTCAAGATTGTCTGAATCAAACATATCAAGACAATACGTTTTCAAGTATTGTTTCTGGTTTTAGTACATATCAAACACAGCAAAACGCACAACTCAGTTTTGAAACAACAAGCCTAGCAGTTGTCAATCAAACATTTGATATTCGTGTTCGTTATGTACAATCACAAAACACGAATAACCCCGTAGAAAATGCAACCTGCCTGTTTGAAACGAATGACAAAAGTATCCCCCTTTCATTAAACGGTTCTTTTTATACCAATCAAACAATATTTAATACAACGTCTGAATCCATTTTTGCAAACATCTCCTGTAGCGCGTTAAATTTTGAGCCACTTAACTTAACACAAGAAATTCAAGTTATTGATAATGGATTATTTTTTGTTCGAACGGATGATGTTTATGAAGGGGTAGAAAGATCAAGTGCAGGGGTGTTTGGAAAATACTTGTATTATCAAGGAATCTTAAATAGTATTTTGAAAGAATATATTAATAAAACTCTTATTTCAAGCAGTTTTGTTTCAAATATTGAGAATAAACCATTCTCCCTCACAGACCTCAACAACGACGGTCAAATGCAAAAAATTAATCTCGGCCAGCAAATAGTCAACACACCTTCGGACTGGACGACTTTAACAAATGGTGCATTTATTACCGCCGACTTAGATAATGATGGTGATATTGACATTATCTACTGTGGAAACCAACGATTTGGAATCTTAGAAAACAGATTTGCCCAAAACCAACATGACACACTTGAATTTATCAACCACCCATATCCAGAATTTGGTTTAAGCCGATGTTCATTAGCTTACACGGTTTTTAATAATACAAAGTATGTAGCTGCACAAGGAAGAAACAAATCAGATGATAACAAATTGTTCTTATTTAAAATAGAAGAAAATCTCAATCTAACTAACCTTAGCACTACAGCAAATTTAGGTGATGGTGAAATCTATTTTACAAATATTAACAATGATGATAATATAGAACTTATAACGACGGGTACGCGTACATCTACCTCAGGCTTTGAAACAAATGTGTTTACAATCATAAATAACAGTCTTCACAATTCGACATTTACTATTCCAGAACATTATATACAAAGCTCAATTATATCAGTCAAACTTCAAAATGAAACTTATCCGTTAATTATTATTTCTGGAACAAATCTAGGAGAAAGTGCAGATCCTCCTCACATCAACGCATACCAATACAACGGCACAGACTTGGAAAAAAGAAACGACCTTATACAAGATGTACCACCATTTTCACGAGGGTCGGCATTTTTTGCAGACATCACTGGAAATAATCTTCCAGAACTGTTCATAACAGGAAGTGGGACTGCACAACTCTTTACACTCTTTGATACAGAGCATCAATTAGTTGGAGTACAACCATCAGCACCACAAAATTTGAGTGCAAGTTATAATCCAACAACACAAGAACTCTTTATAGAGTGGAGTGAAGTACCAAATGCAACCTATCAATTACAAGTGGGGGAAACATCAAGACCACATCGATTTGTATCAAGTGCAACAGGCTCGTCAACAAATCCGACACAGAATCAACAAGGTAATATGTTCTCACAAACAAATATTACGTTACAAAATATGCCAAATACTTGTTATCAAATACGCGTTCAAGCAATTTCACCATCGTATATTCAAAGTGATTGGCAGATACTTAAAGACTACAACAAGAGAAGTGGTTTTGATTCTGCAGGCAAATATGATATTAATTGTGATGGGGATTATAGAGATACAACAGCAGGTGGCCCACCCTCGCCATTAGATAGAGCAACAGGCGCTGCAATCACCCCTGGGGAACCAAGTGGTGAAGGTACCGTACAACCCCCACCAGAATCAGGATCAGAAGAAGAATCACAAGAACAACCACAACCCCAAGAACCCCAACAAACACAAAGCCAAGGGTCATTTATTACCAAACCTTTCGAGCAATTTTTTGAAATAGAATACAGAAATGAGAGAACATATGTCATTGAAACTATTCAAAAAATTGAGCGAACCAAAAAAACAGATATAATAATTCGAAAAGAGTTTCCTACAACTACACTACAAAGTGCATCCCTTTTACAATCACGAACACCAATTATCATCCAACGAGAAAACCCCATTATTGACTTTTTCATAGGTGATCTAGACTACTTAGAACAATATCGAATGCAATATTCATTACCAGGCACTATTGAAGAGCATCAAATTAGAGCAGTGCAAACAGTTATGCTCGCAGATCAGCAATATACGCAAGAACAAATAGAACTTTTAGAACAAGAACAAGAAGAGATAGCAAACAGAGCAGTTAACACAAGTATCACAGAAACACAAGTTGGAGACAATACCGTTTTCACCATCCGTGTGGACTTGCAAGATGATGTAGACACCGTACGAAATGTTGAAATTGAGCAATACATTCCTAAATGTTTAATTGAAGAAGTCAACGAATTAATACTACGAACAGGTATTGATGAAAACTATATCAATAATGTACAAATTAAAGAAGCAGACCCGATAATTGTTTGGACATTTGAGGAACTCAGAGCAGGCGAAGAGTTTACATTCACATTGCCGGTTTTACGAGATGAAGATTGTCTTGACCAAACACGAATCCGAACATTAGCACAGGATTTTATTGGTGCGCACTATGAAATTAATCAAAAAAACCTTCTCTTGTCACTCTTATTGACGGCGGGAATCTTTTTACTCTTTTTACTTCTCTTTACGAGTATTACAAGGGCAAATAGATATGATGCCAATTATTTAATCACGCAACAAAAGCGACATGGATTTACAGATGAGCAAATTTTTCATAATTTACAAGAAAACCGCTTTATTGAGATTACTAAAGAGCAGATACAAAAACACAAAGCCACATTTACGCACCACATAACCACTCGAGGAGTGGAAATTTTTATTTTCTTAACACTTGTTATCTTAAACACACTTGATTTTGCGGGTATGATTCCGGGGTATTTGGATTGGGTCAAAAAAATTATCAGCTGGCTTTTACTTCTTCTTCTTTTATACAAAGTTGATTTGACAAAGGTGTTGTTTAATTATACTAAGCAATGGCTGAATGTGACATTGCTTGGGGCGATGTTTTTGATGCATTTGCAAGGTCTTATTCAATTTGCACAGGCTTTGCGCTTTGATGCGCGCACAGCCTTTGTTTTTGACTTGTATCAATGGATATTAGCAAATGAATATGTTTTTTCAGTCATCCTGTTTAGTATAGGGACGGGCACATTACTTTTGATATCGCTGTACATTGGCTTTTTTATGCCAATTCGCGAAGGTTCGTTATATTTTACTCTCTCACGGCATCCGCACGCACATACAGTCTTGCAAAAAATCAAGCGAAGTGTTATTACCTTTATACTGTTGATGATTTTTTTCTTTACCATATTTAATCGGATGATGGAGTGGCTTGCAATTGCTATTGATGCGGCGGTTTTCATGCTTGCATTGATTATACTGCTTGCAGCAATTTTACAAACGAAATTTCACGATACAAAAACGCGAACACATCATCATATTCACAATATTTTTGCCAATAATTCAATATTGCTTATTCTCTTTGCATGGTATATTGGTTCGTTTTTCATCCCACTCCTTGAACCAATGTATGCGCAGATGGCACTTGGTGCACTCATTGCACTACTCGTGTTTGTCGTTTTGATAACCAGTATTTATTCCTACAAACATCACTTTCAAGAACTCAAGCATGTATCGACTGCAGTTGATACCATTTATGTAAAATTTGTCAAACTCTTTGAATATCCACATACGCTCTTTTTAGGAATTTCAGGATTACTTGTATTACAACATATTGTAGAAATAGGGTTGTATTTAATTCCAAATATTACTGGACAGGCAGGCTCAATTTACTCTCATGTACATAAAAATACACTCTTTTCTTTGTTTGGTGAGACAAGTATTGTTAGTGAGCATTTGTTTACACTCTCATTAAATGAGGCGTACTTGTATTCGTTTTTATATTTGACAAGCTTTTTGGGTTTTATTTTACTCTTTTCTATTCCAGCAATTATTTGGACTGTGTATTTTGTTCATAGACAAGTCCATTTTACAAATGTGAGTTTGAGTGAGTATTTAACCAAAAAAACAACGAGTGCAAAAGTGTTACGTGCTGTTGCTGTTGTAGGAATTCCTTTTATTGTAACTGCGCTTGTCAGTCAAATATTATATATACGCCAAGTACAAACACTCTCATTAGTTGGCATTGAAATTCTTGCGCAAAAGTCACCGGTTCAGCCAACAACAATTCTGTTTTTACTCATTGGTATGCTCGTGTACATACCCATTGCCTATGCACTGCGAACAAAGCCTGCTCTGACATATAGTACCATCTGGTTTGGAGTGGCAACGCTCATGTATATGTACATGATTCCCTATCTTGATTCTACAATGCGGTACTTGTTGCAGACAGTCTCAGCCCCGACAAATTTAGAATCAGTACTCTTGCTATTTGTCTTTGTCTTTTTTAGTATTGATGTATTGATTATTTATGGTCTGGGGCTTTTGATACTGATTTTGTTTACGCTTCCTAAAACTATTAAGCACGCGATTATTCGAGTAATTTCCAAACGAGGCCCATTACATCGAATGAATGCGCTCTCAATGCATATGAGCCATTTGGATTATTTTGACTATGCACGATTCCATTTTGTAGGGAATCTCAAACACCATCTTAAACACTATGTACAAGCAGAGCAAAAAAGGGGGCATCATTTAGAAACGATTATTTTACAATTAAAATTGCATCAATATCCAGACTCGCTCATACATCATGCGATTGAAGATATATTAGAAGACCCTAAATCTAAAAAACAACTCACCCATATGCGACCGGAACACATTGATGCGGATAAAGTAAAACATCTTGTTCCCCTCATTCGAAAAGATCTCAAGCATAAAGAAACATTGCTTGAAATTTTTGAAGAGTATGAGGATGAATACTCATACCCTGAAATAAAACTTGCAATGCGCTTGGCAAAAAACACGATTCGGGGTAATATACACTCCTCACAGGTCAAATATGTCGAGCTTCAAGAAATAAAAGAAATTATTTTGTATTTACAACAAAAAGAGGATGTGGAGCAGTTTGCTCTTAAAGGCTATGATCCCTCATTTATGCAATTGCGTGCTAATGCAAAAGACGCAAGCCATAATCCACAAAAAGCACAATTGCTTACTACTATTTTAGAAGAATGGGTTATTAAGCAACAACAAATTCATACAGTCATACAAATTTTAAAAGATTACAGTGCAAACGAGATTTTGTATGCTTGTGATTACATACTCACCCATAAAGATCAGCGGGAAAAATGGAAGCAAGATGTGCAAAAAATTCAACAAATGATAGATTGGATTGAACATGCAAAGCAGCAAGGTCTGACAGCCGATCATATTCGAGTGGAATTGCAAAATGCAGGCTGGTCAAAACAACAAATTGAGTTAGCGTTTCAAAAAATACATGCACACCATATTTTCACACATACCAAAGATGATTAATCTTTTCGTTGATTAAAAAATGTGAGCTCAGGTGTAGATTCTGTTAATCGTAAATCAAGTGGGAGCGGTGTTTTTTCAGCTAATTCTTTTGGTATTTGTACAGTAACATTCCACGGATTTAATTTATAGTGTTCAATAATTGGATCGTGGCGCTTTGGTTGAGAAACAGGTTGGGTTTGATAGGAATTATGATTTGTAAATTGTTGTGATAATCGCTCATTCCATTTTGTATCTATGTGGTGACCTACAAGAAATGTTCCAAATGCCATCGTTGCAGCAACAGCAAGTCCTTTTAATCCATAAGTAATTGGTCTTTCCAGTCTATCTGTTAATGGGACGGGATATCTGGATTCGTATCGAACACGTGAAGGATTACCTGCTGACCGTATTAACGTTTGATATGCTTCTTTTGGTGGGCCTTGTGATACTTCTTTTTCAGGATGTGTTTGTTTCCACTGGGAGAATCCATTTGCAGTTGCTAATGGTTTAGGTGAATTGTCTGAAAAAGTCACGAGTTGTGTTTTCTTTGGTGAAGCAATGAGAGCAAGTTGCGTTTCTTGCGGTGTTAAGTATGAGTCCAATGTTTGTTGGATGGATGAGAAACTTGTTGAGAAGCGTTTATATGTATGACGTGCAATTGCAAGCATTGAGTCAACTGTTTTATAGATTTCATCTTTTTGTTTGTGACCATGTGCCTTTTTGAGTTGTTTGTGTAAAAAGCTTTCAATGTCGTGCTCTCGTTGTTTGTATGAGCCACCCTTTGCAAATATATCTGTTAAACCTTTCACTGTTCGACCCTTTAATGAATTACGCTGTGCACCATCAAAGAGGTGAATTTGTGCGTCATGGGCCAAATAGTTTTCGAGCCTATTACGTAGTCGTGTATATGATTGCATAAAGTGGGAGGAATACTGAGGGGTTTATAAAATTACTCCTTTGAAGAGACTACTTCTCGTCGGGCCTGTTTGAGAGCTTGTACATACCAAAAAAAATCCTCAAGGAAGATATCGATGCGTTTTTTATATGCTTGATCTAGAAGTGTTGCATCTTCTCCAATTGTTTTTTTTACGAAGCTTATAAGGAGTGGTTGAGGTGTTGGGATTGCATCAAGTTCACTAATCACGGGTCGTATTGCCTCATTTGCACGAATTCCACCAAACATTGATGCGCTGTAGCTGACAATTCCAAATGGTTTTTTTTCATATTCGGGCATGAACATATCAAGCAGGTTTTTTATTGCACCGCTAAAACTATGATTGTATTCAGGGGTTATGACAAGAAACCCATCGGATTTTGTGAGTTTATTTGAAATAGCGCGAATTGATTCATCTGGCGAATCTTGGTGATGTGAGGTTTCTTGTAAGTATAAGAGTTGTGGTGCTTTAACAGGATCAATGAGGTGAACAGTGTGTCCGCGGCTTTGCAGTATTTGTTCTAAGAGTTTACCTACACGATCTCCTGCTCGATTTGTTCTTGTGCTTCCAACAAGAATGGCTATTGTATAGTTCATGATGTTAAAAAATTATATTTTTGTTCGTTTCTTTTCTATGACATGCACAAATTCCTTTTGAAAAATGGCATTATTTGGAATATGAATGAGATTTCCTTTTTTATCTTCGAGTATTGTGAAAAAGAGTGTGATTTCATCCACCCGTCCTTCGATTTTTGCATGCAAGAATCGAATATGTGAGTCAATAACAAAGGGTTTTGTAACAAATAGAATGATTGCGCAAATAATATTGCTTAAAATACTCCATACTGCAACAAATCCTATTGCAATGAGCCCCAGTACACTTACCATTGCAAACCGGAGGCTTTGAATTTGATATCCAAATATGATAAGAATATATCCTACAAGAACAATGAGAAATGAAACGCGATTGAGTTTTCGTAAAATGGAACGTTGTTGCCGATTTTTTTGTCGGGAAACAAGATGTGAGACGAATAAATAAATTATAATGAGAAGAAGAAACCCACTACTAAACGCAAATAATTGAAAAAAAGAAAAAGAAGAAAACATCGCCTATTCAACGATTTCTTCCACTGTCACTGAAAAAGTCAGTGTTTTTCCTGCAAGTGGATGATTTAAGTCAAGTGTGACATCTTTTTCTTCCACTTTTGTAATTTTTGCAGGAAATTGCTGTCCGTTTGGAAGTGCAACGCCAATTGTCATGCCCACTTTTGGATCAGGGACTGAGCCCATTTTCTCTTTTGGAATGACTTGAATAAGTTGCTCATTGAAATTTCCATACGCTTTTTCAGGTGGAATAGTAATGTCTTTTTTCTCACCTACTTGCATACCCTCAACACCCTGCTCAAAGCCTGGAATTACTTGCTTTTCACCAACTTTAAATTGGAGGGGCTGACCATGCTTTTGTGAAGAGTCAAACACTGTGCCATCTTCTAGCTTTCCTTCATATGATACTTTGATAGTATCACCTTGTTTTACTGTCATAGGTATATGCAAATAGTTTCTCATATAAAAAGGTAATTGTCTGTGATTTTACGAGAAAAATGGCGGATTCTCTTTTCTATCGCTTAAATAAGAAGGTATCACAGCTATGAACGAATCGTTTGTAGTCCTCAAAGTTTGGGAGTCGTTCGAGTCCTCGCAGACGATGTTCTGTATGTTCATATTGAACACCATGCCAAGGACGATGCGTAAAATCACGCTCAGAGATATTGACTGATCGAAATCGCGGTGTATCAAGTCCATAGGATATTTTGCTTTGTGTTTGTAAACGTGTCATGGATTTTTTTTGAGATGTATAGACGGTTTTGAGCACATGCAACGTGCGCGCAATATCGAGAATACCATTAAATGCACGTCCTTTTCGAATACCAAGTTGTTCAAGCATAACATCGTATTTTCCCGGTGTTTGATCTCGAAGTTTACGTCCTTGCTCATCATAGCTTAGATCTCCAAGAATTTCATATGCTCTTCTATTTTCAAGTGTTGCATCACTCGTTGGTGCATGTAAGAATCCTTGCCAATATTCGATGACATTTGTCGGGGCGCTAAGCATTTCAACGGTTCTACACGCCAAATAATTATTTATATCGTGTGTGACATTGCCACAACCAAAATCATTGACAAAGAGTACATCGGGTTGTTTTGTTTTTAGAATGGTTTGGAGATGTTTGGTTATTTTTTGTGCTAAGTCAAATCCTTTTTTCGGATCAGAATCAATGAGTGCTTCGTAAACTGCTCGCTCATCAACAAGTGCTTGGTCGGTAAATATATGTCCGGCATATAGAAGGGATTTAAATAATTCGTTTTCCCGTTTATGAGCAAATTCTTTTCGAGATGGGCCATGAATATCGGGCTCATATCCCTGTGTTCCATTGGTGAGAAGAGTAAACGATGATGACACGGCAGGGTTTGCTGCCATTTCTCTAATTGTTTTGTAAAACGCAAGTTCATCATCGGGATGAGTAATAAGGACATGTGTACGAAGTGGTGTGGTGTATCCAGACCAGAAGCGATGACGGATGGGGCGCAGTAACAGTGAATTGAGTGTTGCTCCAGCAAGTGCTCGTACTTGTCCTTTTCTCATATTCTGTGGAATCTTGGGGTTGTTTATATAAGTTCTTGTGGTTTTTGTGAGAACAAGCATCTAATTTTTCTTTTGATGGGATATTTGGTCAAGCTGTGTGCTATCTAATCTTCTTAAATTTATGTACATGTCTGATTCTTTTCTCATTTCTACTGAAGTCACGCTTTCATCTCCAAAAATAATAACATGTTTTCCAAGGTTTTTTGTTGTTCGAACAGATTCAATCAAGTCAATATCTCCGGATAAGACGACTGCGATATCAAAAGTATTTTTATATGCGAATTCAACTAAGTCCACTGCAAGTTGCACATCTACGCCTTTTTGAAAAATTTTCAGTGTAGATGGGCTAAACTGTAGTGGTTTATCTCTAATTTCAAAATAATAGTAATCTCGAGCTAATTGCAAGAATTCTGTTTGAATTTTTTTACTTTTTTTTGCTTTCTCAATCATATTTTGTAAAGCGTTTTTTCGTTCAGGATTCGTTTCTTTTTTTAGCGATTTTTCCATACGATTAATAAGGTTTTCAGTATATTTGCCAGTATAATAATATGTTCGTAAGTGATGAACTGAGCAGTTTTTATATTGCAAATTTTTTTGAAGGTATTCAATAACAAAGGTGTTAATTTTGTAATAATCAACATACCGAAACTGCTTTCTGGATTTAGAGACATTTGAAAGCCCGCTCGTAAAATTATCTGCATCTATGAGAATGATTGTTTTCATGTTAATAAAAAAAAGAGGATTTACAATCCCACGGTTGTGAGATCATCCCCTTTACGATTTCATTATTAGTATGAATTAGTAGTGTTTTTTTCTTTATAAATTTGTCGCTTCTTTTTTTGAAAAAAGTATTTACCCTTCAAAGTCCGTCAAGAATTGTCTGGGCGCTAAATGGTTGTAAATCATCGTATGTTTGACCATCAGCTAAAAATAAAATTGGCTTTTGCGTGACGTACGAAATAGAAAGAGCTGCACCGCCTTTTTTATCCACATCTGATTTTGTTAAAATGATTGCATCAATTCCAATAGCATCATTGAATTGCTGTGCCTGCTCAACACAATCATTTCCAGTAATACTCTCGCCCACAAAAATAGTCACATGGGGTTTGACAACGCGTTTGAGCTTTGTTAATTCATCCATGAGATTTGTGTTTGAGTGGAGTCTTCCAGCAGTGTCAAGCAAGACAACATCAAGTTTTTTAGATTTTGCATGAGATACGGCATCATAGGCGACTGCGGCAGCATCACTGCCATATTCGTGTCGGATGAGTTTGACACCAAGTTTTGTTGCGTGTTCTTGTAATTGGTCAATTGCAGCTGCACGAAATGTATCACATGCCCCAAGGACACAGCTTTTGTTGTTTTTTAAAAAGTAGTGTGTGAGTTTTGCAAGCGTAGTTGTTTTTCCAGAACCATTAATACCAACAACCATGATGATGAGTGGTTGTTGTGTACTTTTGAGTAAGTCAATGGGTTCTTGTGAGAGTATTTGAGTAATTGTTTGTGTTAATGTTTGTGAGACCAGCTCTTCAATTTGTGATCGGGAAATTTGTTTTCCGACAAGGGCTGTTTGTAAATTTTCTTTTAATTTTTCAATGACTTGCACAGCAACATTATTTTCTAATAATTCCATTTCTAATTCAAAAAAGATCGAATCGAATTGTTCTTGAGTGAGTATTTTTTTTGTAAAGGTTTGTGTGACTTTTGTAAAAAATGAGGTTGAGGGTTTTTCTTGTGCTTTCTGAGAGACAGTTGGGATAACTTTTTCTTCTTTTTTGATCTCAAGTGGCTTTTCTTTTGGTGGGGGAATGGGTGTTTTTTGTTCAACAGTGAGTGGTTTTTCTTCTTTTTTTGGAGAGATTTTTTCAACAATTGTTTCTTTTTTTTGCTTTTCAGGTTCTTTTTTCTTAACAGGCTTTTTTGGTGTCTCTTTTTTTTGTTCAACAACAGCGGGTTGTTCTTGTTGTTCTTCCACTTCGACTGTTTTCTCCTCTGCTGTTTGATCAACAGATTGTGAGAATTTACTGACTGCACTTTTGAGTTTGTCCTTTAAGAATTTAAACATCTTTTTTCTCCTCCTTATGAATATCATCGAGTTGTTTTGATATATCTTGTAATTGTGTTACGAGTTTTTCTTGATATGCGCGAAGTGACGTTAATTCCTCTTGTAAGAATGTTATCATCTCATCCTTATTTTTTGTCACTGCTGTATTTGCTCCAACAAATGTGATAAACTCATTGGTGTTTGTAAGTGTTGCCGGAGTAAAAATACCATCGCTGACAGGAATGAGCACTTCAGGTTGTGTTTGAATTTTTTCAACAGCACTTATCGCCAGTGTAGTTTTATGAATTTGCGTATCAAATGTTTCTAATTTTTGTGAAAGTGTTTGAATACGTCGTTCGAGCTGTTCATATGCGTTCATTTTTGTATAAATCCAAGACCTTCGTCTGCGTTGACAATTTCTGGACCTGTGCTTGCTGTTCCAATTGCAAACCCATGCGTATTGCAAATAATAGCGCTCTTAATGTAGGGTGAGCCATTGTTAACAGTTGCAGGTGTGAGTGGAATGTCAAGAAGTTTTTCAAGCTGCTCAATTTGCTCATCACTCATATCGTAGTGTACTAGGCCGCCGTTTTTTGTTGCAACAATGCTTGAGCCAACAACGTCTGTGTCGGCAACATGGATGCGCTTGATTGTAGAACATTGACATGTTTTGGCAATTAATTCAACAGCGACTTCTTCCATATCTTTATTTGCTAATAAGATATCTCCATGAATAAATACATTATTTGCAAGTGCGGTGAATCGTGTTGGAATTTTTGTCACCGTAAAGCCCATCTTTTCTAGTGCTTGGACTTCATGGTCAAATGCAATATCGGGAACGCATAAAATATCGTCTTTTCCGATAAGAAAAATACCCAGAAGTGATGTTCCGCAAATAGACATGTGATAAATTGATGTTTGGAGTGCCTCGCTTAAACTATGCGTTTCTTTTTGAGTGACTGATTCACCCACGAGTGTGCGTGTATCTGTCGTGTATGCATATAATCCTATATTTGGATTTGCACTAAATGCGAGTCTAATAACATGTACCATGGACTATTGAAAATCTGTGTCTTTTATAAAGCTATTCACGCACCAGTGTTTCAACATCAAAATCGCTAAAATGCTCTTTTTGATGCAAGTCAACCACTGCGAGGTTTCGTAGATGTAAGAGTGGAATAAATGTGAGTAATTTGTCTTGGCGTTCTTGTGTTGGTAAAAGCTCAGAAAACGAGACAAATGATTTAGGGTGTGCAAATAATTGGCGCTTGACTGATTCAATAGATTGCGTTATATCAAAACTTTTTTGTGGAACGGTTATTTTTGGCGCATCAATAGGCCTATTTCGTGTGCTTCGCTTTTTTTCAAGCTCGAGTGCTTTTTCGAGTGCTTCAATAAGATCATAGACAGAAACCTTTCGTTTTCTTGTCTGTGGTGTTTTTGGTGTGATTGCAATTGTTTGTGAGACGGTATTTTGAACAAACTCTTGGTACTGGTCGTCATCTTCTCCTTCTAAGAGCTCTGGTTGCTCGTCGATTTGATTCGTTGATGCAATGAGTTGATCAAGTATGGAAATATCATCTGTTAAAAATCGCCGTGATTTGAGTTTAAGCATGAGTGCTGAGGCTAAAATGATTTTGCCTGAAACCTTAAAGTTCATTTCTTGGTATTGCTTGAGCAGCGTTAAAAATTGCGATGCGATAAAGGAAATGTTAATGTCCCACGGATCCATTTGATTTGTTCGAACCGACTCTAAAATCATAGCCTTCCAGCTAATATCGTCTTGGCTGACAAGCTGCTCAAAGAATGCGTCTTGGGTTTGTGTAGGCATGGTGGTGTTAAGCGGATAATGGTTTATAAAGTTTGAGATTTTATCTTGCTGAAATCCAGTTTATTTATAAAGGGGGACCTCATAGAGCTGTATTTTTGGATGCTAATTTAAAAATACGCCCATTAGTATACATTTCAGTAATATTTATATAATACAGGTGTTCTTTAGGTAGTAGTTTGGGGGATTTGTAGCTGTGCTACAAAAAAACAATGGTAATATTATATGATATGTTTAATTTACCGGATGATGTATATGAGATAATCTTTGCAACGCCGCAACAAAAAATCGTGGCAAAGGTTCTCATTGACTTTATTCGTGAAAATGGTGGAGAGATTAATAAGACGCAAATGTCGTATTTTGCAACAAAACTCCATGACGGTGAGCTTGAAGCAGAGATTGATGAGCCTCAATATAAAGGAAAATTAGTCAAACTCTCTTATAATAAGCGACAATTTTATGACCGAATTCTCACACCCATGAAAAGTATGGGGCTTGTTCAATTTAATTTATACAAGAAGACCTATAAAATTTCCTCACAATTTGCAGATAATATTCGAAAAATCGGGCTTATGTGGAGCGAAGTGTATCATTCTTGAGCAAGAAGAGTTGTTTTTTGAGTTTTTCAATTGAATCATCCCTTGTATAGTAGATGATGTGCTTTTTTTCTTTTTTGAGAAAATCAATGAATTCTTGGGATTGGTCTTCGCGTCCATGAGAAACGATAATACAGGCATCGCAGTGGTATTTGATTGCTAAAAATGCCTGTGTCTCAATTGCATTTTTTCTTTCTTTTCGAAATAAGACACCGGGTGTGTCGATGAGTTGAATTTTTTCTAATCCCTGTGTGATGTATCCAACATTGAGTGTTTTTGTTGTAAATTCATAGTTTGCAATTTCAGGAACGGAATTTGTAATTTTTGCAAAGAGTGTTGTTTTTCCTACATTTGGCATTCCAACAATACAAATTGTAAAAAGCTGGGACTTAATACTGGGAAACGCGCGAAAAACTTTTCTTGCATGATCAAGGATTGCAAGAGACTCGCTGAGTTGCTTGAAAACAGAGCTAATTCGACCGATTGCAGCACCCACATGTTTTTTACAATCTTCTGTTGTTCGCGCACCACTAATCTTTTTCACATACATGGATTGAAAATGTGTTATTTTTTCACAGCCCCAGATAAGTGCGCCAAGAGATTTTTTGAGCTCACCAATGTCAAGAGAACTTTTTGTTAATTGTAAATAAAAGGGTGTAAATTGGTCAATGGATGGAAAATGATTATGAATAGAGCGTAATTGTTCTTGTAATGTTTGACAAATAGTATCAATTTTGACACTTGAAGATTTTTTTGTTTTGAGCGTGTAATCGCGAATACCTTTTTTGACTTCTTGTGCGCGTTTTTTTGATCGCTTAATAGCAACATCAATGTAAAAGTCGGATTTTTCTATTTTTGGTATATCTAAAAAACTCATTTTTTCTTACACACGACAAGAAGATGATCTTGCTCAAATGGCTCAAGTGTTTTTTGATCAACAATGATGAGCTCTTTTTCAATTGCCGCTTTTACTTGTCGAAAAATTTCTCTTGGTTTTTTTGCTACATCAATTGAGCGAGCCTTAATCGAGAGAAGAGCAAAACCGCCCGGCTTGACAAATGCATGTGTGTTTTGTAAAAATATGTCAACTTGATTTTTTTGTGCAATGTCCATAAACAATGTGTCAACTGTTTGAACATGTTGTGTAAGTGTGGTAATAATACTTGCATCTGCAAGAATGGGAACAATGTTTGTTCGTTTTTTTGCAAGAAAATAGAGTTCGCGCAATACCCGTGGTGCGACATCAACAGCATAGACGGGTGCATCTTGAACAATTTCGCTCACATGGGAGACTGTTGTCCCAGTTGAGCATCCTAAATATAAAACGCTTGTGTGCGGCTTGATTCCAATTTGAGAGATTCCGTTTTTAATTGCCGCTCCAAGCTTACTTCTTCTTGGATCCCAAATTCGATATTCTTCTCCTTTTTCTCGCATGAGTCTCTCGCCATACACTTGTTCACCCTCAACAGCATTTTTTGTACACAATAATGACCCTTTTTTATAGACACCAAGCATATGTTGTTCAAGTTGTGGCTTTTTTTTCATGTGTTACTCACCCGTTCAACTTTTTTGAGTAATTGTTGTGCAAGTGTGCTATCGGCACTTTGAAAATAATCTGCTCGTGCACTAATAACAAGAACATTTGCAAGTGCGCGTGCCGTTTTCCCTTTGTTTTTTGATTTTGCAACGAGGGGATGTTGATATAAAATACCGTATTTTGGTGGCTTTGAGCCTGTTTTTAAGTGGCGAAAGAGTGCTTTTTCTGCGCCAAGTACCTGCATTGTTGAGGCGGTGAGTCTCGAGAGATTTTTGGCACTTTGTGCAATTGAGAGAAGCTTTGCACCAATTTGTGCGCCAGCAATTGCACTAAATGTTGGTAAGTGTGCAAACATGCATTGCTGGACATACTCACTTGTTTGATCGCGAAGTTGTGTGAGCTCATAAATGCCTTTTGCCATTTGTCGAATCATTTGCATATCACTTTGAGGAAATTCAACAAAGAGTTCCCCCTGTTGTGTGTCTTGTTCAAGGGTGAGTGTTTTTGCAAAGGCTTGGTGCGATGCAATTTTTTTAGAAATTTCAGGATTGTGCCACTCATACCATTCACGTAATCGTCTTGAGAGCACATTAATTTGTGTGTCAAGCTCACTAATGGAGCGAATTGCCTGTATACAAGAAACATCCCAATTATAGACTTGTAATTTATGTGCGGTTAGGGTTGTGCTCACCTGGGCGTTTGGTTTTGCATGCACAAGTATTTTTGCCAAAATTTGCGGGTTTGTGACTGTTTTATTTGTATGTTTTTTATAATTACAAAATCGGATGTTTGCAAATTCACTTTCAAGCTTTTTTTCTGTTTGGCAAAGCTCATACTCACCGACTGAGAGCATTTCTTGCTCGTTTAATGTGTGAGTTTGCAAAATAGCAAAATTCTCGTCTAGAACATACAATGTTTTTGCGCTGACAAATGCATACATAGGCATGAAGAAAAGCTTGTGCTTTATAAATCTACTGAGTACGGGCAAAACCGATTCATAACTGCTTGCTGGTCTTGGTAGAGTAGGTGAATGGTCTGTACAATTTGTGGGGTGAGATGTGCTTGTCCGTCAAGTACATGACTCAAGCGTGCGCATGCCACGAGTTGCCGGTTTAAAATATGTCGTAATTGCTCGAGATGTTGTACTTGTGTTGCAATCTGCCAAACATGGCTGGCTTCTTTTGGATGATATTGCTGGTTTGTGAGCAGCGCTTCATAGACATGATCCCAGCTATGCTTTGCATGTTTTGTAATCGTTGAAAAAGATGCAATGATGTGGTGTTTTTGCTCATCGCTGAGTGTGAGGTGTTCGTGTGTATTTGGTGTGAATTTTATTGTTGACCACGCAGGTTTTTCTGTGTGGTTGATAAAGTGCATAAGCTTTTGTACTCCTATATGAACTGTTGGGAGTGTAGGAGATTGGAGTAATTTCAATAATTCTTGTTTTTGCTTAAGAAGTGTTTGCGCAGTCATTATGTGTCTTACGGGATTTTTTATTTAAAAAGGCATTGTTTTTCTCAATCAAAAAAAGAATGGAATAAGTAACGCCGCAAGCAAAATATACAATGCTGCACCGCAAATAATATGATAAATTTTATTTGCTTGATTTGGGTACCATTTTTGTGCAAAGATACGAACGAATTGTCCGCCGTCCGTGATATAGAGTGGCATTAAATTAATGAGTCCAATACCAAGATTAAAAATAAATAACCATTTGATGAGCTCTTTTATCCACTCATAGGGTTTGTGAAGATTCTCTGAAAAGTCTTGACTGTAGTCATATCGTGTGTGAATACCAATAATACCTAAATATGCGCGACCGGGAATGTTCGGATGCTCATCAAGGGTTATTACATGGGTTCTATTCTCATTGCCTAAATAAATGGTGTCTCCCGGTTGATATCGGTATTGCAAATGTGCAAAAAAAAGATTCGGGTCAATGGTTTGATTATTATATGTGCTATAAATTGTTCGAGCTTGTACTCCTGCAATGCCGGCAGCATGTGATTGGTTGACTTGCTCAAAATAAATTCCTTCAAATTCTAAGACTTGTGCGTCGATTGCAGGAAATAAAAATAAGAGCATGAGTGCAAATGGTATTGCAAGTAAAATATTAGAAATTGGACCTGCACCTAAAACGGCATATTGAATATAATCTTTTGTTTTTTGAAACTTTTTTTGATTTGGTTCAACAAAGGCTGCTGGGATGACTGGAATCCATCGAAAGAGACTCAAAAACGCAAATCCGCTTGAGTCCACAGGAACCTTCCATGCGCGTGCGACAACTCCGTGTGCGAATTCATGAACCGTTGCAAGAATAAATATTGCAATAATCCAGTGAACGAATGATAAATATCCTAAATGAGGAATTTCTTGAAAGGGAAGGACGAGTGCGACTTGTTGTAAGCTTGGTGTTTCCAGTAGTGTTCGTACCATAAAGACAAGTAAAATTAAGTTGAGTGCAATTCCTAAAAATCCTGCTCCTATGCTAATGTAGCCAAACATCTGCACCCACGCAGTGTACTTTTTTGCAATATAGTCCATGAGTGCAATACCCCATTTTCGTTTTACTAAGACCATGGAGATAATATGTACTGGTCCAAATGCAAGAATGGGTTGTAAGATAATTGACTTTCTTCTCCAGACAAGATAGGCAATTGCAAAGACAACAAATGTGATAAAAAGGATGAAGTCAAAAATCATGGAGTGAATGGGGAATGTTCTCTTTAAAAAAGTATTGAAAAATGGGGCTCTATCCAAAAAATAAGAAAATAGAGCACCTTGCAGCAAAGTCAGAAAATTTGGTGATTGTCTGC
>JBLKOU010000012.1:0-25834 GCA_047603125.1 Candidatus Woesearchaeota archaeon
TTTTTAATAAAAAATAGCCAACTGTCAAATGAAATTCCCGCACTAAATAGTTGACAAACTGTCAAACTTGGGTTATAGGGGTTGCAAAGACAGAATCGCAGATTTTAGAGTGTGTGAAGAAATTGCGTTTCCACTAAAACGATTTGAGCTCTTTTAGTATGAGCTTTTTATCGATTTGGTACTCAAGAAGATTTTTTTCAACTTCGTCTTTACTAAACCCTTGCTTTTTTGCCCAAACGACGTACTTGTGAACAATCTTTGGTTCTAATTGTTGAATTTTCTTTTCGAGATCTTTGACTTTGTGTTCATCCGTCGTATATTTTGATTGAAATTTTGAAAGTGCGTCTTGAGTTCGTCTTGTGCTGTTGAGAATTTTTTTCTCCATTGAATTATCATCATTTTTGCGTGTTTTTACTAAAATGTAGCTGGAAATTAAAAGAATTAAGAGTGTGGCACTTGCGATGATGACAATGTTTCCAATAAGAACAGGGTCAAGACCTTCCATTTGCTGCTCAAACTCCGAGTCGTATGCCTGTGCACCGGCATCAGTTGGTGGCATCGGTGTTTGGTTTGTTTGATTTTGTGATGAGCTTTGATTTTGCTCAGTGTCAGGTAAGTCTAAAGTTCGTTGTTCAATTTTTTGTGCAATGGCAAAATAGCCAAGTTGTGGTGCTTGTGCTCGAAATTGGTAATGTGTTGCTGTGGTGGATGAGAGCGTGGGTACAATTTCTTGCCAGCGTGAATCATAGTAAAATAAGCGAATAGAATCTGAAGAACTCCAGTTTTGTGAAACCTCAAAATAAATCGTGTAGGGTGCCTGTGGCATAGTTTCACGTGGTTCAACTGCAATGTACTGATATGCGCGTGTTGCCAGTGCAAATCTACTAATGGGCTCATTAACAAGAGCATGATAATCAATTGTGTATCGATCACTTATTGGTGCGCTGATGCGAGTAATTGCCGTTTGAGCAAATTGTGCGCTTCCATTATCAAACGTTGTCGTATGAACGGGCTGAAATGTTGCAAATAAAAGAGGCATACTCACAAGAAGAATAAAAAGAGCGCTCCATATAGGCAATTTCATAGATGGTTTTGGCATTTGTGAGTATATAAAACTTTTGCATTCGCATACGGGAACAAAGCCGTTTACTCGACGAGTGAGCATCTTCACCCACCAATTTGACATAGTAAACTATTTAAAAGCAAATCTCTTTTAATTTTTAAATGAAAAGAGAGGGTGTGTTTATTTTTATCGGGTTGTTGTTTCTTGCTCCTATTTTTGGGCTCTCAATTGAGCCGCTTTTTGATCAGCCCGTTCTCCAACCTCAGGATTTAGCCTACTATAGTTGTGTGCGTTCCGGGCAAGAATTTGATTCAACACAGTTTGTTTGCTTAGATGATTATCGCACAGTTGATGTTCAAGCGCAATGGTGGAATGAGTCGTGTTATTATAGTATTATTAATTTACAAGACATTGCCTGTAATAGTGGTTTGATAGAGTCGTTTTACGTAGAAAACAACAGACTAGAAAAAACAACATTACCCGTTCAAATCAATAAAGTTCTCTTAACGCCAAAAGATGTCATCGCTCAACAACGCTGGGATGGTGGCTGGGGAACAGCGCGTGATACGGCAGTTGCACTCTGGGCGCTTCATGATGTCTCGCATCACTATCAAGATGAAATTGAAGAAGGAAAATTATGGTTAAAAAATAATCGGGATGATCTAACAAAATGTTGGTCTCGTTTACCAAACGGGGGCTGTGATTATACGGATACGGCATTAACCCTTGGGATTTTACGCTTATCGCAAATCACAGATGAGCATCGTATTATTAGCGATGGGCAAGTATTTTTATCAAGTATTCAAAATTATATTGAAGAGAATTCCTGGAAAATGCAAATTCGTGCAATTGATGATGCAACCTGCACAGTCTATTACCAGAATAGCCGCATAGTTGATAATGTGACAATTGAGCAAAATGAACAACGCCGAGTTGATTTTACTGCTGATTATTCGAATGTGTTTAATGTAACTTGCTCCCAGAGAGTAGACTTTTCTCTCTATGATCATAGAAACATCGAACGATTTTCGCATAGACTTCCTGAAGACGGTCGGCGTGCACTGGGATTTTCAGATTCGTATGACTTTGCTGACAACGCAACATATAATCTTATTCGTATTCCTCCGCCATGCTGGTCAACAGGTTCTGTTTTTGAGGATGGTTGCTCTGTGCAATTAACAACATATGCGGCAGCACTTAATATTGATGATCAGAGAAGAAATGCTGCAAAAGAGTATTTACTCGCAACAGCTGCAAATGATAGTATCATAGGAAGATATCTTCCAACATCAATGCCTGAGTTTGATACAATGTATTATTTATTAACCATTGCTGATGATCCTGACGATCAGTTATTATCGTGGGTTTTATTCAATCAAAATAATGATGGGAGTTTTGGCCGAGGTTCAGAGTATGAACGAATATTAAGCACATCAATGGCAATAGATGCTCTTTCAAAAAAGGAGTTTGATCAAAAAAATGAAACATTGCGTGATGCAGCTCACTATATTTCAAAAAAATACGCCTTTGAGCCGTTTGAATCAGTGCAAGCAAATGCAGCAACATTTCGATCATTGTATCAGAATAGACGGCCGTTATTAAAAATTGTTGATCCACAAATTTTTGATATATCTTCTTCAACAACAGTTCTTGTACACAATCCAACAAATATTGATATTATGGATATTAGGCTATATACGACGGGTCAAGTACGAGCACAAGGACCGGAAACAATTTTCGCAAACCAAACAGTTGAAGTTCAACTCTCTCCCAATGCAACACAGGCTGGTGATTTTGCAAGTACTGTTACTATTGAAGGGAATCCACAAGGGTTTAGCAGGCAAAACTTAACAACCATTCATGCTCGAATTCAGTCCCAGCCACAACTAGTCATTGTTCCAGTTGAGCAAACAATTCATGTTTATGAACAAGAATCCCAGATTCAATTACAAGTTCGCGAGATTAACGGTGAGTTTACTTGTGATATAGAGTGGTCAAGTAATCAGTTCGAGTCGCAAGAACAAGTAACATTGCGCTCAACAGGTGTGACAACTATTCCATTTACAACTTCCATTGATACAGATGAGGTTTCCAGTGTACTTGTAGAGCTACTTTGTCAAACACCATTGGATCCTATTGAAGAATCTCTGTCCTTTACCATCTTGACGCATACTTCTGATCCATTTTTTATTGATATTGATTCTATAACACATACGCGCTATACGCGTCATTCCACAATTCCTATTACAAATCTTTTAAATTCACCTATTACTGTGGATGTTGAAGCCATGCCTATTGAGCCATTATTAGAATTTGATTCACAAATATCTTTAGATCCGGGTCAAACAAAAAATGTTCGTATCAATCATTTATTTACAAGGGAAGAAAATGTTACTATTATAAGCACACTCACATTTAGTGCAAATGGTCGTGAGCATGATGTCGAAATTCTTATTAATTTTGATGCGTCTACTCGTTCATTTACGTGGTTAATTATTCTTATTCTAATAATTGTCATTGTAGGTGGCATAGGGACTGGAGTATATTACTTTAAGGATTCACTCTCACTTCCGACAATTAAAGGCTTATCACTCTCGTCTTTTTCAGGGAAAAAAACATCTGCAATTGATGGAAAATACAAAAAAAATATGATTGAAATTGTTTCTGTTATGAAGCGCCTTGATAAGACTGATGATGAGATTCAAGAAAAACTCAAAGCACAAGGGTTTCCGGATGGAGCAATTGTGACACTCATGAATGATGTGAGTGAAATTGAAGAAAAACTTGCAACAGTCAAACACGAGGATACAGTTCTTGAAATTGTCAAGCAATTAAATGCGGATAGTGATATTATTATTAAAATGCTCAAAGATAAAGGGTTTAAAGAAAATGATATCAATCAAGCACTTAAAGAAATTGCTACAGACACGGATAAAAAAGATAAACAGTTGCGTAAAGATGCGGGTTTGACAGAAGATGATAAATTATAATGAGCTAATCATCAAGTCCCCAGACAGGATTTAATTCTCGATAAATTGCAGCTATTTCTTGTAAGAGTTCTTTTTGTTCTGGTGTGAGAAGATTTTTAAATTCTTTAAAGCGCAAGTATTCGCTCTCACTGAGCGCAGAATAATAGATTTCTCCTTCGTGAATTTGTCTGCCAATTGTTATATTCTCAATTGCACAGGCAACTTGCATGTCTTTTGTTGCTTTGCTTAATACTTCTTTATTTTCCTGTAATGCTTTAATGCTACCTACGCGTGAGCCATCTTTTTTAATTAACTGCATTTTTGGTTTTAACTCACCGCTAAGAATTTCCATTCCAAAGATTGCAGGGTTATTTTGTCGAAATGCGCAGCCTGGAAGAAATTTTGCTTTTCCGATGGTGGCAAGTTTTGCCATGTCTTCTTTATGTTTTTCTTGTTCCTTTTCTTTTTTGTACTCGACATATTCATCAATGAGCTTATAAATAACTGGTGCAGTAAATATGCGAATATCTTTTGGTACATTTTCTACAGCATCAATATTAAACCCCAATATAATTCCGTATTCTGGATGCGCTTCAACATTTGCTTGTGCTTCTAAAATATCTTTTTTTGTAATCGCACCAACACTTGCAACTCTCACAGGTATGGATAATTGCGCTAAAAGACAGTGCAGTGCTTCTAGGCTTCCGAGGGTATCTGCTTTGATAATAATCCCTTCTTTTTGTAAATCAAGATTAAAACATGCAACTTCTTTTTGAACAAATTGTGTTGCCTCATCAGTATTTCCTGAACAAAGTGGCATGCCGCTGACAACTTTTTCTAGATCGGGAGCAACTATGCGAACACCAATTGCTGCACTCACTGATTTGACACTTGTATATGCTCCTTTTTGTTCCCGTAAATCTCGCAGAGTCGAAGGTAAAAAGAGTCCACGAACTTTTGTGATGATGGGTTTTTGTACATCGCCAATGACAAGTGTATCGCCACAATGCAATGTTCCGTCGTAAATAATTGCATCCATGACTGCGCCCTGTCCCTTTTTTTCTTTGACTTCTAAGACTGTTCCTCGTGCAGGACCATCTGCAGTTGTTTGTAATTGTTTTTCAAGAAATTTTTGTGCAAGCGCTGAGACAACCATGAGCAGCTCCGCCATTCCATCTCCATTTACTGCACTTGTTGGAACAATGGCGACTTCTTTAGTAAAGTCAGAGACTCGATCAAATCGCTCTGCGGGAAATCCACGTTCATAGAGTTGTTGGACAACTTCATAGAGCTTTGTTTCAATGAGTGTTTTACATTGCTCAGTTTGTTTTTCAATATTTTTTAAAATAAGGTCTTCACGTGTCTGTGCACAGGTTTTATATGATTGAATGCGATCTATTTTATTTGCTGCAACGACAAATGGCGTTTTTGATTCTTTGAGAATTTTAATGGATTCAATTGTTTGAGGTTGAAATCCTTCATTCATATCAACGACAAGAATGGCAATATCAGCAAGTGACCCACCACGTTTACGAAGAGAACTAAATGCTGCGTGACCCGGTGTGTCAATAAATAAAAGACCGGGAATAGTGAACTTGAGGTTCATTGTGTCGATGAGTCTTTGACATTTTGCGCTAATGATACTAATAGGAATGGTGGACGCACCAATGGCCTGTGTGATTGCTCCTGCCTCTTTAGAAACGATATTGGTAGACCTAATGTAATCTAAAATACTTGATTTTCCATGGTCAACATGGCCGACAACGACGGCAATGGGGCTTCTTGTAGTCATGATTTTGGCAAAAGCGATTGCCTTTTTAAAGGTTATGGCGTCATTTATCGAGGTTTCGCGAGTGAGAACCTGTGATGAGAGTACAAAAATTTATAAATGCTCAATAGGTTTTTAGTAAGGAGAGGGAATACATTTGGCGACAAAAATTCTAAAATTAGCGATGAAGGGGTTTAAGTCATTTGCCCATCAAACTGAGATGGTTTTCGGGGATGATTTTAATGTTATTCTCGGACCAAATGGAAGTGGAAAGTCAAATGTTATTGATGCTCTCTGTTTTGTTTTGGGAAAATCTTCCGCAAAGGGTCTTCGGGCAGAAAAGTCTGCAAATCTCATTTATAACGGGGGAAAGTCAAAAACACCTGCAAAAGAGGGTGAGGTTCGTATTTATTTTGATAATAGTGATGGCGATTTTCCTTTTGATGCAAAAGAAGTCTGTCTTTCTCGAACGATAAAAAATTCAGGTCAGTCCGTCTATCAAATTAATGGAAAAAAGTACACGAGAACAGAAGTGCTTGAAGTCCTTTCTCATGCACGCATTAATCCGGATGGATATAATATTATTTTACAAGGTGATATTGTTCGCTTTGTGGAAATGTCAGGGGATGAACGAAGAAAAATCATTGAAGAGATTGCTGATATTTCTATTTATGAAGAAAAAAAACACAAAGCAATGCTTGAACTTGATAAAGTAGAGCAGTCCTTAAAGGAAGCTCATATTATTATGAAGGAGCGAAAAAATTACTTAAATGATCTTTCTAAGGAACGCGAGCAAGCAAAAAAATATGAGCAGTATGAACAAGCAATCCATCAAGGAAAGGCAACGCTCATTCATCGTCAACTCACGCAAAAGCAAGAAAAAGTCGACGGCTATGATTCATCCATTCAAGAGCATGCAAAAAAGCAAGAAACAATTTTAACAAAAATATCACAATTAAAAAAAACAACCAAAGAAAAACACGAGCAAGTACAAGATATTAATCAAACGATTGAATCACAAGGTGATAAAGAACAAGTTGAAATTCACAAACAAGTAGAGCAGCTTAAAGTCGATATTGCAACGCAGAACCAAAAGATTCAAGGAATTGAAGAAGAAGTTACTCGCGTTCATTCACGAAAAGGGGGCTTGGAAGGTTCGAAAAAAGAGCTGGATCAAAAGATTGCAACTGCAAAAACACAATTATCTGCATACATTGATCAAAAACAACAGCTTGAAAAAACACAAAAGGAATTAGAGCAAAAAGTTATTGAGTTCAAAAAGAAAAATAAACTTGATGGCTCGCAACAATTCGAAGAGCAATTAGAAAAAATTGACTCAGACATTGATCAAATTCAAAAAGTCGTTGATTCACATAGAGAATCCTATCAAGATTTGCTAAGAAACAAAGATCGTCTAGAAATGCAAATTAAAAATGCTGATGACCAGATTGCAAAAATTTCATCTATTAAAAAAGAGCATAAAAAGGAATTAGACGCACTTGAGCAAAAGAGAAAAGAGTTCAAAACAGTAACTGTTGACTTGAGTAAAGCACTATCGTCAGATTCATCAATGGCATCACAATTAGCAACGGCGAAGAGTCGACTACATTCTGTTCAAGAAGAAGTCGCACGACTCCAAGCACGTCAAGCAGTCTTGCAAGAGTCGGCACTTGGGAGTCAAGCGGTTGCAAAAATCTTAGCAAATAAATCTCTTAAAGGCGTTCATGGAACGGTTGCAACATTAGGAAGTGCAGATAAACAATATTCTCTTGCTCTCGAAGTTGCTGCAGGAGCAAAATTACGAGCGCTTGTTGTTGAAACGGATAAGGTTGCACAAGAATGTATTGATTATTTGAAAAAAAATCAACTTGGTGTTGCAACATTTTTACCAATGAATAAAATTCGTGTTCCTATCCAATCAGATGTGGCAAAGACGGCTGCAAAGAAAAATGGTTCTCTTGGATTTGCAAAGGATGTTATTACATATAAATCAAAATTTCGCTCCGTATTTGAGCATGTATTTGGCAATACAGTTATTGTAGATAAACTTGCTACCGCACGTGCAATTGGCATTGGAACAACACGTATGGTAACTTTAGAAGGGGATGTTGCAGAAACAAGTGGTGTGATGCAGGGTGGTTCAAGAAAGCGCCAAACTGGTGGTGGTGCATTTGTTCAACAAGATATTGTGGAAAAACTTGAGAAGTTTCAAAAAGACCAAGCAGACCTTGAAGCCGTTGTTTCAAAATTACAACAACAACGACAAGATAATGAACAAACAATCACTCGTTTGCGTGAACTCAAAGCAAATTTAGAAGGGGATATAATAAAAACTGAAAAGAGTCTTCATATCGAAGTGGGCGAGTTAGATATGTCTGCGAAAGTGAAAAAAGAGTTTGAGCAAGAGCTTGAAACGGTGAATAAAGATTATATACAATTACAAAACACCATATCGACAAAAAATCGAGAATTAGCGCAATTAAAAATAGAAAAGCAAAAATTACGAACGCAGATTTCCGATGTTCGAAATCCTGCAAAATTAGCAGAACTTCATACTTTTGAAGATAAAATTCGTGAAATTAAAGATGCGCTCATTCGCCAAGAGAGTGAAGAGCAATCCCTACAAAAGCAGATTGCAAATATGTATGAGCCTGAAATTGAAAATATTACAAAAATCATTAAACAACATGAAAAAGAGGCAAAAGATTTCCAGGATAAAGCAAAAGTCATACAGGATCAAGTAAAAGAACAAAATAAGAAACTCAAGGAATTAGAAAAACAAGAAAAGGAATTCTATGAAAAGTTTAAAAAGGCTTTTGATCTTCGAACCAAACTCTTGCGTGAAATTGATTTACTTGAACAAGATATTATCAAACAAGAAGAATTATTGCGCGATCAGGAGCGACAATCATCAGTAATTTCTGTAGAAGTTGCAAAGCTCAAAGCAGAAATTTCTTATTTACAAGAAGAATTTGATCAATTCAAAAATGTTGAACTTCTCAAAGAAGAAGATGTAGAAGCGATTAAAAAACTCATTTATACAAATGAACAACGCTTACAAGACATTGGTCCAGTAAATATGAAGGCCGTGGCAATGTATGAGAAGGTTCTTGAAGAGTATGAGCGCTTAGCAAAAAAACAAGAAGTTCTTACACAAGAAAAAGAGCAAGTCTTAGTCATGATAAATGAAATTGAGTCGCGTAAAAAAGATCTTTTCTTGAAAGTATTTGGAAGAATTGATGAAAACTTCAAACGCATTTTCTCAACAATTTCAACAAAAGGAGAGGCATATTTAGAGCTTGAAAACAAAGATGATCCGTTTGCTGGTGGGATTAATGTGAAAGTAAAACTCTCAGGTTCTAAATTTATGGATATTCGCTCATTAAGCGGTGGGGAAAAGACAATGACAGCACTTGCATTTATTTTTGCGATTCAAGAAAATGATCCGTCTTCATTTTATATTATGGATGAGGTTGATGCTGCCCTAGATAAGCGTAATGCAGAAAAGCTTGCAGAATTAATTAATCAATATTGTGATCACGCACAGTATGTCGTTATCAGTCATAATGATGGTGTGATTGGTGCTGCAAAACACCTCTACGGTGTATCCATGGATCAACAGGCTGGCGTGAGTAAAGTTGTGAGCTTGAAGTTGTAGGGTGCTTATTTTTTAGTGAATATGTCGTTGCAGTTTTTGTGCAATGGATTGCATATTCTCAACAGAATTCTTCGGTCGGATTTGTGAGATGGTATTTGTTTGATAGAGCAATTCTCGAATTTTTTGCTCAAGTGCAATAACGTGCACATGTAAATGATTCTGCGAGATGCGTGTTCCTGTATTTTTCAAAATAATAGGAGAAATCCCATATTCTTTTTCCAGAACGAGTGCCGTTTTTTCACACAAATTCATTAAGTCTTTTATTTCTTCACTTGTTAGCTGAGAAAAGGTTTGCACTTCTTTTTTTGGAAGAATGAGTACATGGCCTTCGCAGAGTGGCTCAGCAGCGACTATGCAAATTGCATGTTGCGTTTGGTCAACGAAGCGAAATGCATCTTTTTTATAGCTGTTGTTAATTCATTCATTGTAAGAGTGTTTTGAGTGTCTGAATTGTTTTTTGTAAATTATAATGCTTGATAACCGTTTCTCTTGCTCGTTTTCCAATCGATTCTTGAATGAGGGGTTCTTTTAATAACCATTCCAATTTGAGAGCAAGGACAGTGCTATTTGATTTTGGAAAGAAAAATCCGTTTTGTTTTTCTTTGATATATTCTTTTGCTAGACCCACAGGGGTATTAATCACAGGTACTTCACAACTCATTGCCTCTAGTGTACAAAGCGAGGTTGTTTCTAAATGTGAAGGAAGTACATGCACATCAAGTGCTTGCATATAGGGAAGCACATCATTTTGTGAGCCAACATGAATAATATTTGCGTGCTTTTCAAACCGACTTTTCAGTTCAGTCGTGCCGTCTCCAACAATGAGCAGTTTGGCATTTGGTATGCGTTTTTGGACTTGTAAAAATGCGCGATAGAGTGTGTAGACATCTTTTTCTCGACTTAATCTTCCCACATATCCAATAATCTTGTCGTCTTTTGAAAACCCTATTCTTTGCTTTGCTTTTTGCTTATCAACTGCACGAACAAATCGATCAGTATCAACGCCAAGGGAAATGACATGCATGGGTGTTTTTATGGAATTCCAACGCAAGATTTCATGAACTTCTAAAGACGGAACCATTAAGAGCTGTGCATCCTGGTATCGTTTCAAAACAAAATATTTACTTATATGCATAAGCGCTTTTCTAAAAACAGTTTTGAGCGCCTTATAAACGAGCATCCAATCAATACTGTGTACGTAAACTAGGTATGGTTTTTTATGGCGCTTTGCCATCTGAGAAGCAACAAGTCCAATATTTGAGAATGTATGAACCCAAACAATATCGTGTTTTTTGACTTCTTTCTCAATAGTCCTTGCTTCTCTTTTTGCGGGCGTATAATCCCCAAAATGGAATTGTTTGAGCAGTGGAATTCGTATGATTTTGATTGAATCGATTTGTTCATAGGAGCCAGGAAAATCAGGTGCAATGACTGTTATTTCAAACATGTCAGTTAATTCGGGGAGAACATCATGTAAAAAACGAGCAATCCCATCCCATCTGGGAGCAAAACAATCGGTTGCAATAAGAATGCGTTTTTTTTCTTTTTCAGCCATCTGTACTTATTTAGAATCATCGAATTTTATAAAACTTTTCAGCATATCGCACTCCAAGGTGCAAGCCCGCGAGAAAAGCCTTTGCAATAATAGTTGGCCACAAAAGAGTGAGTGCCACATTTTGACTTTTAAATTCATGAATTGCCTGCTTTTTTAATTCATAGGTTTGACTGATATCCACATAGAGTTGTGGTCGGTATCGTTTTCGAATATTAATTGCCCAGATATTAAATGTGTAGACATCTATATGCGTATTATGAATTTTTGTGTAATAATCAACTGCTTGTACTGTTACTGTGTGAACAGCAAGGTGGTCAGGAAAGAGCATATCGTCATGGGCATGGGTAAATACTTTGGTCGGCTTGTATTTTTCTAATAGGCTGACAAGTTTATTTTTATGTTTGGGATTATTAATCTCTTTTAAGAGCATTCCATCAGGAAGGGAGAGTCGCTCAATATGCGAGACTCCAAGGAGTTTTCCGGATTTTTCAATCTCGCTTTTTCGTGTTTTGACAATAAAATGCTTTTTTTTCCAAGGATGGCTCGATTCTCCATCCGTAAATAAAATAACAATAACTCTCTTGCCTTCTTTTGCATATTTTGCAATAGTTCCACCTGGGCCAATAGCTTCATCATCCGGGTGTGCAACACTAACGAGTACTGTTTCTTTGGGTTTCATAAAGCTCCTCTATAAGGGAAACGCTGCTACAGTCTTGAAGACTCCTTGCAGGTAAAATTGCAATGACTCGCGGAAATCGTAGCGCAAAACCACTTGAATAGGTGGTACTTTGTTGAATTTCTTCGTATGCGATTTCTAAGACAATCTCGGGTTTTACAGTAATATCCTTTCCCTCTTCTGTAAGTATATGTGGGGTGAGTAATTGTGTCATTTGTTCAAATGAAAGATCCCCTGTTTCTTTAAATCCCGTTCCGACCTTTCCAATTTCGCGCAGTTGGTTATCTTCATCGATGCAAGAGAGCGTAAAACTAGTCAGAACATTTGCACGCTTTCCTTCTCCCCAGCTTGCTTGTGTGATAACAAGGTCCAATGTTTCCATGATGGGTTTGAGTTTGACCATGTACCCGACTCGTGAGCCTGGTTTATAGGGCGCGTCTTTATTTTTGAGCATAAGCCCTTCATGTCCCTGTTGGAGAGCTTTTGTATATAATTGCTCAACTTTTTCAGGATCATTTGTTGTCAGAAGTGTTGAAAGTTCAATCAGATATTCTTGTGGTTCAATATTTTGCTCCAATTTTTCTCTCCTTTGTAAAAAGGGAGCATCAAGCATATTCTGTGTTTCACAGAGTAAAATGTCAAAGATCATTATTTGCACAGGGAGTTCTTTTGCTGTCTTTTCAATATCGTGAATACGTCTAATTCGTTGTGAAATTTTTTGAAATGCAGTGAAATTTTTTGTTTGTGGATCAAACCCGACAGCTTCACAATCCAAAATGCACGTGTGCAGGTGAACATGCTTTTGAACTGCGTGAACAACTTCGGGAAATTGTTTTGTCACATCTTCGAGTTTTCGTGTGAATAGGCTAATGTTTTCTCCTTGCTTGTGAATTTGTAAACGAAATCCGTCATATTTGTATTCTGCGCATAGTGGTTTTCCAACAGTATCAAACCCGTCAATTACGGACGCGACTTTTTTTGCCAGCATAACTTGGAGGGGTTGCATAACGCGTGGTTTTGCATCAATGAGTGGCTCAAATTGCTTTTGTGCAAGTAAACTGGTTACTTCTCCAATGTCATTATAAATATCAACTGCTCGGGTAATCATATCGCTAATTTGTATGTACGCAGCTCGTTTTTGCTTAGGTATGGAAAAGTTGAGTGCATCGCTATTGCAAAGCTCTATGAGTGAATAAGTGCTTTGCTCGGTTTGTTCTTGTGTCTCTAGCGCTTCTTCTTGTGTTAATCCGCTTACTGATGGGATGTATGCCCAAATAAGCGCGTCTTTAATAGTTCCAACACCAACTCCTATGCGTAAGACTTCAAGCGCTAGTCGAATGATATAAACTGCTTGGCGTTGGTTTGCGTTGGAGAGTAAATCTGCAAGTAGTTTAATTTTTGTATCGGTTGAACCATCGCCCTGTGCTTTTGCTGCTTTGTCAAGGTTTGCAAATACTTTTTCAAGTGTGAGTGTTTGAGAAAACAGCGTTTGTTGTCTTTTCTGCGCAAGTGCCTTATGTGCGACGAGTCCAAGATCGCCTGTTTTTTTCCATAATGTCAGCAGTTCTTTTTTTGCAAACCCTGATGAGATGGAAATTGCCTTGAGTGCATTTTGTGCAGCAATTCCCAGATTTTGTGTATTATATAGGGGGTATATTCTGCCCTGTAAAAGTAATACAATGTTTCGTGCTTCTTGCGGCGATGCTTTTTTGAGTGCTGTGGCTATCAGCGTTGTTTTTTCAAGTCGTTTGGATGTGTTTTCCAGGGATTCTAGTACTTGACAAATATATTCAAAATCCATAGTGTTTGGAAGATGTTAGTCTTTTTAAAAGTTCATATGCATTAGGCTTCATCCAAAAAATAAGAAAAAAGAGCACCTTGCAGCTAGATTAGAAAATTTGGTGATTGTTTGAAAGCTTCTTTCAAACTTGAGGATGAGAATCCGAAAAGTTGCAGGCAAATTTTCGCATACTTCTCAAAGCGGGACTCTTGAGCCAAGTCTGCGTGCTCTTTTTTGAAAACAATTATTGGATGAAGCCTATGCAATATTTAAAAAAGAATAAGAAATTATAATGCCTTGGCGTACATTCAGAATTTCGTATTATAATCACTTCTGTCTAAAAATACAATTTTAAAAACAATAAGAAAAAAAGAACAAGACCTTAGTCTTGATTTTGTAAGCCCATTTCTTCGTCAGGGTTCTCCCCTTCTCGTCGAATAACTTTTACTGCATCTATTTTCACCGTAATTGGAATAGGAACGGCAGCTTCAAGAAGTTCAACAATAACTTCTTCTTTTTGTTTATCGACACGAGAAATCTTCACATGCTCTCGTTTGAACGGACCGCTAATAATTTCAGCAATATCACCTTTTTGAATATTAACTTCAGTTTTGGCAATGTCAAACATATGCTCAATCTCTTGATAGGTGACTGGTTTATCCAAAACTCCGCGTGCATATGGGACTTGGTATACTGATCGCTGTGCTTCTTGAAGTGAGTCAGTCTCTACAAAAATATACCCTCGCATTCCGTGAGGTCGAAACGCACTAAAAATATTGAGTTTTTTTTTAGCAACATTACTACTTAAAAAGTCAAGGATTTGTTCTTCTCTATTTGCTGTACATCGTACTGCATAAATTTGGGTTGCTTGTTCTGTCATGTCATTCACCTAAATATAAATAGTTCCATTAATACGAATATTAAAAATCCGATCGCGCCAATTGCCAACATTCCAATTGCTGCAATTTTTGCAGTGGCGGTGTATTCTTTTTTATTTGGTTTTTTTGTAACCTTTAATACCCGTAAGCATTGATTGTAAAATGATTTTAATTTTTGCATATTATTCACCTATGGTTAATCAACAAATTCAATTCCAAGTTCTTGCTCGCGAGCATCATCTTTTTTCTCTCGAGTTGTGGCACCCACAATTTGTGATGATTTGACTCCAGTTACAATGAGCATTACGCGCAATGTTTTTCCTAGGTCTTCACTAATTTGTGCACCCCAGATAATTCTTGCTTCTTCATCAAGTTTATCTGAAATAATTTGAACGACTTTTCGAGCTTCTTCTAGTGAGAGATTTTCACTTCCTGAAACATTAATGAGTGCTCCCGTGGAGCCAGTAATATCAACATCAAGGAGTGGATTGTTCACCGCTTTATCAACAGCTTCAACCGCTCTATTTTCACTGTCACTTTCTCCAACACCAATAAGAGCAACGCCTCCATCACCCATGACGGCACGAATATCAGCAAAGTCAAGGTTTACAAGCCCTGCTTTTGTCACAAGTTCTGCCATTCCTTTTACTGAGCTTGTTAAAATTTCATCTGCTACTTTAAAGGCAGTTTGTATAGGTAAATCCGGTGCGATTTCTAAGAGTTTATCGTTTGGAATAATAATGAGTGTATCTGCCCATTGTTGAATTTTCTCAATGCCATAAACCGCATTATCATATCGGCGATTTCCTTCCATCTTAAAGGGCATCGTTACAATGGCAATACTAAGCGCTCCTATTTTTTTTGCGATTTCGGCGACAACTGGTGCAGAACCAGTACCTGTTCCTCCGCCCATTCCGCAAGTAATAAAGACCATGTCTGCTCCTTGCAAAGATTCGCGAATTTCTTTTTCACTTTCTTTTGCAGCCTCTTCACCAACTTTTGGAACACTTCCTGCTCCAAGACCATGCGTCGAGTCTTTTCCGATAAGAATTTTCTTATCTGCGCTGGCATATAAGAGATCTTGGGCATCCGTATTAATAGCAACTGTTTGAGCGCCATGGATTCCGACTTCAGTCATACGATTAATTGTATTATTTCCACCACCACCACAGCCGACGACTTTGATAGTTGCACGATGCTGTGCGAGCAAAGATTCGAGCTCAGCGTCAATTTCATGACGGGAATTTTGTGGTTTTTCGTGTTGTTGCCCTGCAGTCTGAATGAATGTATCCATGGTTTTTACTCCGGTTTTGCCTGTTTTTGATCTTTTTGATCACTTACAGGTTTAGAGATGTCTTTCTTTTTAAATTCAATGGATTCTAGCTCAGGGATGAGACCAGTAATCTTTTTTGAAAATTGTTCTTGAAATTCCTCAGGAAGTGGTGCGGGCGTTTGAATAATAGCCTTTTTTTCCTTTATTGTAACATCAGGAATACCAACAATTGAGTGCAATTTCTCTTTTGTATCAGTTACAAGATCAAGAATTTTCACTTGATAATTCACTGTTTTTCCAGACAAGGGATGGTTAAAGTCAACCAATGTTCGACCAGCACCCACCGTTTTTACAATACCTGTTTGATTGTCTACTTGAACTTGCATTCCTGGCTGTAATTGGATATTTTGCTCTTGAAATTTTTTAGAAGCAATCAATTTGATGTATTTTGCATCTTTTTTTCCAAATGCCTTTTCTGGCGCAATATCGGTGGAGAATGTTTGATTTGGTTCTTTTCCAATTAATGCCTCGTCAATTCCAACAAGTACTTGTTTTTCTCCAATACAAACGATCATCGGGCCGTATTTTTGCGTATTGCTTTCTATTTGATGTTTTTTTGCTACTTCACGATCTGTTGTATCAAAAACAAAGTCTTCAAATTTTCCTGTATATTCAATACGAACGAAATCGCCTTTTTTTAATGCCATGTGTATCACTATATGTACTTCTAGGTCGCATCAAGCTTAAATAGAAGTTCTACAGTAGGAGGCTGTCACCTTATTTAAAAAGGTTTTGGTGTGGTTTGGAGTTATCAACAATAAAAATTATAATGCCTTGGCGTATAATCAGAATTTCGAGGAGTTGCGCACCGGAGAAATTCGCAAAATGAACCACTGTTCAAAAATCGCCGCATTATAATTTAGTTTTGTTTTTTTATTTTGGAATAAATGGCTGACTCCAACCCATACAGGTAAATATAGGCTTTCAAGTTGCAAAAAGCTTTTATAGGCTCATAGAGAACGTTCAGGTATGCACATAACAATAGGCGGTATGCCTGGTTCAGGAAAGGGAACGGTTGCAAAATTGCTTGCAAAACAGTTAGGATTCACTCACATTTCGATTGGTCAGCTTCGACGAGACCAAGCCAAAAAGCAACAGATGACAATACAGGAATATAACGAGTGGTCTCTAAAAAATCCAAAAGTCGGTGATGAATACTTTGACAAATTGCAAGCCAAAATGGCTCGTGAACAAGATAATCTGATTTTTGATGGTCGTATGTCTTTTTACATGATCAAACCATCGCTTCGTGTCTATTTAGACGTTGATTTAGAGCAGGCAGCAAAACGCATATTTGCAGATGAGAAAAGAAAAGATGCTGCTGAGTCACCATATGTTTCGGTTCAGGATGCATACACGCAACTTGTGGAGCGAGTGAAAAATGATACATTTCGATATCAAGAACTCTATGGCATTGATGTGTATAATAAGAAATATTTTGATGTCTACATTGATACCACTGAATTAACACCTGAGCAAGTTGTGCAAAAGATTATTGACAAGTATACAGAGTTTAGCGCAAAGCATTTAAATGAGAACACAAGGTAGTCATATGGGGGTGGGGATGACAGACAAACAAATTCAAAGTGCAAAGGTACGTGGGCAGTCACCACAAAAAGCAAATATTCTCGCGGCACGAATTATTGCACAAACGATACAAACAACACTTGGTCCAAAAGGAATGGATAAAGTTCTTGTTGATAGTCAAAATAATATTATAATCACAAATGATGGTGCAACAATTTTACGCGAACTTGCAGTTGATCATCCAGTTGCACGCATGATGATTGAAATTGCACAAACTCAAGAAGAGCAAGTCGGGGATGGAACGACCACTGCAGTGATTTTAGCAGGTGAGCTCTTAAAATATGCACAGGAATTGCTTGATAAAGGAATTCATCCGACAATAATTTCTCAAGGGTATCGAATTGGTGCAAAAGAAGCAATTGATTATTTACGAACACATGCACGACAAGCTACTCGCTCACAAATAGAGTCAGTTGCAAAAACAGCAATGACGGGCAAAGGTGCGCAGACATATAGGGATCATTTAAGTTCGCTATGTACAAAAGCACTGCCTTCAAAAGATGTCATTGTTCAGACAAGAAAGGTAGTAGGAAATGACACATTCTCAAGTGAATTATTTGATGGTGTTGTTCTAGATAAATTTAAAGTTCATCCAAACATGCCTGATCAAGTAACAAATGCAAAGGTTGCTTTTTTAGACTGTGCATTAGAAGTCACAGGGCTTGATTCACGCGCTCGAATTAATATTGCAAACGCAAATGATTTAGAGCAGTTTGTTGCTCATGAAAAACAAACATTAACTCGTGCAGTTGAGCAAATAAAACAAGCCAATGTCACAGCGGTGTTTTGCATGAAAGGGATTGATCAATATGTGCAACATCTTTTGGCAAAACAGGGTATTTTAGCAATTCGACGCATGTCCTTAAAAGATATGAGCACACTTTCGCAATTATGTGGCGCGCGCATAGTAAATTCTACTCAAGATTTAGATGAGCAAACGGTTGGAACAATACAATCAATTCAAACTAAAACACAAAAAGAAACGACATTGACGTATCTGAGTGGTTTTGAAAAACACACGGTGAAAACACTCGTTGTTCATGGCACAACACCACACATTGTTGATGAGATGGAGCGCGCTATTGATGATGCGCTTGGTGATATTTACACATTATTAAAAAATCCCCATGTTCTTGCGGGTGCGGGTGCAACTGAGAGTATGCTTGCAAAACACATACGTCAATACGCACGAACGCTTGTGGGAAAAGAGCAGCTTGCCGTGGAGGCTTTTGCACGCTCATTTGAAATTATTCCTACCATTATAGCACAAAATGCAGGATTAGATGCAATTGAAGTTATGACAAAACTTGCACATAAAGATTGGGTTGGCGTCAATGTTGAAACTGGAGCTGTCTTAGATCCATATGAGCAAGGGATTATAGAACCATTGCAACTAAAGATTCAAGCAATTACTGGTGCAACAGATGTTGCAACAATGATTTTACGAATTGATGATATTATTTTTTCTAGTCCGCCTCCACAAGATTCTTCACAGGATTGAGAATCATTTTTTCTCGACGAGAAAAGCACATCCATTCTCGAAACGATACATTTAAATATTTGGGCGTTGTACCTATGGTAACAGGTAAAACCAAGTAGACAGTGTACCTTGAGGTGCACGCTTGAGTTCTATTTGGTGCTGTTTTTCATCATTAAATGGAGTAAATTTCTTGGTCAGGCACAATATCTGCAAATTCTGAATTATTGAGACAAATTTTTTGATATGCTGACCACGCAAGAATGTCTGCAAATTGCAAGCCTGACCATGAATGAGAATAGCTGTGGTAAATTTTTACTTTTAATATTGCTGAGCCTTCTCTGAGTTTTTTTTCAAAATAATTATTGAAGTCGTTTTGTAATATTTGTTTTCCTTTTGATCTATCTATTCGGACTTCAACAACGCCTCCCTGAATATTAATATTTGCTGCTAGTTTTCCTGCAATGAAATTATATAATTTGTTTTTTTCTTTTTTTAAGTATTTGCTACGTAATTTTTTCTTCTCAAGAAATGCATGTAATACTTTGATATTTGGAACTTCACTCAACTTTTTTAGCATGTATGTGATTAACTCGTGGCTTGAATTATTTGCTTTAATTTCTTGTGCTTTTCGTAATTCTTTTTTGAATTTATTTCTTCGCATATTTTTAATTATTCTGTCTAAAGGAGTATAATCTTTTACTAAAAGAGCTGATAGAATAATATATTGCGAACCTCCTTGTTTATCTCCCAAGTCCCCACTTTCGTCAATAAATAGGCAATATTGCATATGAAAAGTGTTTGTTAGTGATTTAAGTATTTTTGGAAACAAATTTTGTAAGAAATTCCAAAATAAATCCAAATGCATTTAAACATCGAGGGTTTTGTGTGTTTGTATGATGCGATTAAATGCAAAACAGACAAAGAACATGTATGCAATCTTGTATGAGCAGTATGCGTATGAACAGAGGCTTTCAGGATCTTTATACATAAACAAAGAACAAAAAATATTTCTCTTTGTTGACCAACCAATTGATTTTGAAAGTCTGCGAGTTAATTCTTTTGGGCTCTATATCGGTGAGTATAATGATGACCACACGCAGATGCGACTCAGTATTGAGGGTTCTCAACTCATTGGTCCGCATGCACAAACAAATTGTTTAGTTTTAGATGATGAGTATTTTACAAAATGGATTTGTGGCCAAGATATTCAAATTGATGAGTCCCTTGAGCAGCAAGTGCACCAAATGCAAGGCTATATTATTATTTGCAATAAAAAAAATGATTTTTGTGGTTGTGCACGATTAAAAAATGGAATGCTACTTAATTTTGTTCCAAAAATTCGCCGCTTAAAAACAGTTGTCGAATCAGCGTGAGTGTTGCTCGAGTCGTGTCAGTTCTGTATACATTTCTATAACTGCCTCATCTTCAATACCTAATTGATTTAATTGATAAAACATTGTCGTAACATAATCGCTTGGTTTGCCGTTCTGAGGTTGTGAGTTGAGTGCCATATGCGCCTTTTGCTCATTTGTGAGTGTATTTGGTGCGATATAGAGCTCACTTTGTGTATCGGGAACAAAGACCGTACAGAATCTATTTGTTTGTTTCTCTTGATCAAAAACCGGAAGAGTGACGAGTTTGTATCCATGCTCGCGTTCTTGTAATTGTGTAAATGCGCTATTAGGAATAGTAATAATTGTACCTTTACAGCAATGTTGTGGGTTTTGCTCCAGTCCGAGAACCAAACCGGGGTGCATTTTTGTTCCTCTATTCGTTATTGATTTTTTATTATATGAGCGCGACCAGCCTCGCAGAGTTGCTGGAGTTACATTTATTGGAGAAAGATCCTCGTTGTCCCAGAGTAACGATCCATACGCAAAAATAGACATGTTTTGATTCATAGGACCAAAAAAGATAAACATATTTATGTAAGTTCTGGTTTCCCTTGTTTATGACACGGGGTTTATCAATAGAAAGTTTGGGGTTACTTATAGGAGAAAATTACTATTCTCCAAGTATATTTGCGCAAGCCTACATTGGTGCAATGACAAGAAAACAGGTTCAAGAGGCGTTTTCCCAGGTTTGTCAGAAAAGTCTTGATGAAAAGATGACGCCGGTTCTGGCTGCATGCGTTGACCAAAAATTAAATCTTCGAGACCTCGAATCATTTGCACATAATTTTCGTGGCTCAAAAAAACTCATAAATCGTCATGCGCTCAAACCAACATCCAAAAAACTGCATAGGGGCTCTGTGGCAGTGACAAACCAGTTTGTTGCATTAGTAGAATCTCGCCATGATGGAAGAAAGCGTCGTGCGCAACAGATAAGTGCAAATCAAGCGCTCATACAAACACCAGAAGATGCTCTCGGTATTGAGTTTCATGGTGGAAATCCAGTTTCACATCTTCGTCAACATCGGTTTACACATTTGAGTGAATTAACTGATCATGACAGGGATTTTTATAGAAGTATTCAACCAGCACTTCCAAAACTCAATTTTGTTGATTATCCACAAGCAGTCATGCTTTTTGGTTTGGAGCAAGGATTAAAAAAAGAGATTTTACTTCAATTTCAAAGCGATGTCTCTTCTTTTCGAGCATTTATTCCTTTTGCCTTTTCAAAAACACCCGAGCTTGCTTTTGAATCGGTATTGCGTGCATATGCACCAAATGATATGATAAAGGATGCAACTGGTGATGTAGAAAGAAATCAGGCTGCAATTGATCAGTACTTACTTGGAAAGGTTTTGCTCTCCTCGGACGCTAACGCATTGCTGAGAAAAAATCTTGCACGTCGCGGTATTACTCGCAGCAGTCGATACTTTGAATCTCGCCCCGCTGCTATTATTCGATCCCTTGAAGAGCATATGCTTGAAAGAAATCGAGTTTGTCGAGGTCTCTCGCTTGAATATGCAAATACTCCATTTCAAACAGCATCCATTGTCTATGATTTTCCCGATAGTTTTGCTGGCGGTGTGCGAATTTTATATGGCGATTCATTTCCCATGCCACTAGTCAAGTATGTTATTAGTGAAGACCAACCGCCCCAAGGTGAGTCCCGGCCGTTTGAGTATGTACGTACAAAAAATCCTACAACGCGTATTAATTGGGCAAGGGATAGAAATAGTAGAAAACCAATAAAAGTTGCAAGAGAAGTTGATTTTGCAACGGGAAAAAAGGTTCGAACAGTATTATATGAACCAACAGATGCTGTTTTAGATCGTGCTGCGCAATTGTTATCTCAACGAGGAATTTTAACGACTGCCTACGCTCTTCGTAGTGGATATATTTACGGGAGTGCAAAGTGAGGCTAAAGATTGATTCATTTTGACAGGTCTCGCTTTTGTAAGATTTCTTCAATTGAGACACAGTCGGACGTATCTAGTAGGAGTTTAGCGATCATATTCTCAGTTGTCTGTTTATACATCCGTTGAATAACATCATCGTATGTTTCTCCCATTTTTCCTAGAGATTTTATGAGATCTCTTGTTCGAGAATCCACTTGAATCATTGTTTTTGTCATTTTAAATTATTATATAATATATGTCTATTAATTCGTCACCCATACTGTTTTTTTTGAGCATTCTCATTTAAAATATTTTAGTAATTAATTTATAAATTAAGTAATAACCTGAAAAAAACTGTCACATCAATCAACAAGAACCTTTATAAACCCCTTCCAAATTCTCTCATCCACTCATTGGTAAATAAATAACTGGCAATGCCAATGAATAAGGTAAAAAAATGGCAAAAAAAGATTCAAATACACAACTTGCATGGAAAAAGAAAAAATGGTATGAACTCATCGCACCAGAATTATTTGCAAGACAAAGTATCGGATTTTCTTTATTAGCTGATCCAAAATCGCTTCTAGGAAAATCAGTCAAAGTTAATTTAATGAACTTGACAAAGAACATTAAAAAACAACATATCAATGTTACATTCAAAGTTACAGATATCATTGAAAACAAGGGACAAACAACACCTGTTTTATATGAAATCGTTCCTTCGTCCATTAAGCGACTCGTTCGAAGTGGTCGAGATAGAATTGATGATTCATTTTTAGTAAAAACACAAGATGAGCAATATGTGCGAATAAAGCCGCTTTTGATAACTCGTTCTCATGAACCTGCTGCACTTATTAGTGAAGCACGACGAATTGCAGTTACAACACTTCGAGAGAGCGCAAAAGAAATTACGTATGAACAATTGTTCAAACAAATTGTTGAAGGCACAATGCAAAAACAACTCAAAGATGCTGTGCAAAAAAAAGTATTCTTACGCACAGCTGAAATTCGAGTTGTCAGTCTTGTTCAAGACAAGAAAAAATAAATTTTTACAAATCTCGTGCCATAATGGTCGTTCGACCATTATTTTGTGCACGATTTTTTGATTTCTCAATTAACTGCGTCACCAACTCTTCAAGTTGCGGGTAGTAGTCTTTCGAGACAGACATCTGGCCAGCTAATTCTTTGACCTTTTGTCGAACTATAACACCACTCATCGCTTTTTCTTGCGTCGGATTGCTGCTGAAGCTGCTGCGCCAATTGCTGCTGCTGCTCCCACTGCTACTGCTGCTGCTTGTTTCGGGTGCTTTTTAACAAAGTTTTTCACTTTACTCGCTGTTGAGCTTGTTTTTTTCTTTGCCACAGTCGCTGTTTTTGCAGTTGTTTTCTTTGCCTTTTTCACAACTGATTTTGCAGTTTTTTTTGCACTCTTTACTGTTTTTTTCACAGCTTTTTTTGCAGCTTTCGCTGGGGATGTTGTTGATTTTTTTACTGCTTTAGTTGATTTTTTCGCAGCCTTTTTTGTAACTTTTTTTACCATGAGTATTACCTCGCTTGTATTTGAGTAGTTAGGGTTTATAAACGTATATCTTTTTTGTGAGAAAACTTATAAAAAACCGGACTTTTTTGGCAACTATGAACATTACGATTATTGATTGTTATACGGATGAGCCGTCAGGATTTGGTGTACCTCCTTATATGGGTGTCTATCCTCGATATTTGGCGGGCTTTTTGAAAAAAAAGTATCCGCAGGCAACGATCACTTTTTTGACAATTGATGACATCCGCTATTTTGATCCGACATATATTCCAAAAAAAGTCAAACCGGGTATGCCCAAAGATTCAGATATTTTTGTATTAAATAGAACTGGTGCGCATGTCCCTTCCGTTCTTAAAAACACCGATCAATTATACACTATTGTTGGTGTACAAGTTCCGGGAAAGTACTTGAGTGCTGTTCCAGGAACATTTAAAGAAATAACGACGCTTTTAGAGCGCTATGGTATTTTTCGTGATGTATCGGGAATAAAAAAACATTCTTTGGATATTTGCGCATTTGCAGGACCTGCCATGTCTGAATTTGGTACGCAGGTGCAGGGAGGAAAGTTTGCTGAAGCTGCCTTAAAGATAATTGATAAAACAATGGAGAACATTCAAATTCTTTGCGAGGATTTTTTTATTGATTATTCAAAACTCAACGAGTATGCGGTCTTAGGTGCACAAATAATTACGCCTCAATTTCCAAAACCTTGCATCGTTGAAATGGAGACCAGTCGCGGGTGCTATAGGACGAAAAATTGTTCATTTTGTACTGAACCCCTCTCTGACAGACAGTCTTTTCGGGAACAGATGGATATAGTAAGTGAGATGAAAACATTTTATGATTTAGGTATACGTCATTTTCGTTTTGGCCGTCAGACGTGTTTTTTCTCTTATAAGCGTCACAATGCAAAAGAACTAGAGCAATTATTTGAATTGACGTGGAAGGCAATGCCGGACATAAAAGTCTTACACATAGATAATGTTGATCCGGTTCGAGTAATCACACCAATTGGTATTGAAATGACAAAGCTTACAGTAAAATATTGCACGCCAGGAAATATTGCACCCTTTGGTGTGGAAACATTTGATGCACAAGTTTGTAAGAAAAATGATCTTAATTCCTATCCGCAAACATCAATGCGTGCAATTCAGATTATAAATGAACATGGGAAGGAACGTGGCGAGAACGGCATGCCAAAATTATTACCGGGGATAAATATTCTTTTCGGGTTAATTGGAGAGAGCAAGCAAACACACCAACAAAACATGGAGCATTTTAGCCAGATTGTAAAAAATGATTGGTGGCTTCGAAGAATTAATATTCGTCAAGTTGTTCCTTATTATGGAACAAAATTATATGCTGAGGCAAAAAATAAATTTATAAAAAAGAATAAACAATATTATTTTTCCTGGAGAAGACAAATTCGAGAAGAGATTGATCAAAAACTTCTCGAACAAGTTTTTCCTGTTGGAATTGTCATAAAAGATTGCATGGCAGAAGTGCACAAGCGCGGGGTTACTTACTTTCGTCAACTTGCAACATATCCAATTATTATTGGTGTGAAAGGCGAGTATGATCTCAAAAAATTTTATGACATCAAAATTACAGATAATATGCTACGAAGTCTCAAAGGAGAAGTCGTACAATTATCGGAGGATCAATTTGAAGCATATCCGAAAACATATAGTGAGCGGTGAGTTTACGCTTAAACAAAAAGATGAGAATGGACGGGAAAACCCAACAATAACACCTCCTCGGTATTCTCCCCATGATAAATATGGAAAATATCGAAGGCTTGCAAAGCGTCAATCTTGGCAGGAATAGAAATTAAAAATTAAGTGTTTTTAAGGCATTCAACAGAGATATGCTTGCATTTTCCTGCTCTTTTTTCTTGAATTGAGCTCGTGTTTCAAGTGATGCATATGTTCCGTGTCCGACAAGATAATATCGTTCTCCACAAACCAAGCGTTCTTTTAGAGCGCGGCTCATATGGGTTTGAGTTGGAGTTGTTTTGTATACGCCAATAAGTGAACCTGGTACCTGAGAAGCGTTTTCTCCAAGAATATGCGATGCACAGTAAAGTGTGTCATTATTTTGATGAAAAAAGAGTCCTAATTGTGCAAATGAGGGCAGACCGTGGAGTCGACGACCGTCAAAACGTACTGGTGTTGTACCAATGTATGCATTCATCTATGTTAAACCTCGCATGTTTTTATAGCTTTTCATTTTTTGTTTGTATTTTTCCAAATACCTCTCAC
>JBLKOU010000062.1:0-3542 GCA_047603125.1 Candidatus Woesearchaeota archaeon
ATTTAGTTAGCGGTAAAAGAAAAGCATAACTCCTTGGCGTGAAACCAAAAATCAGAGTGATTGTTTGAAAGCCTCTTTCAAACTTGAGGATGAGAATCTGAAAACATGCAGCTCTGATTTTGCAAACTTGACAACTGTCGTGAAATCGCCGAGTTATGCGAAATTAATGCCGTCGACTAATTGTTCCATGTTTAATGAGATTTGTAAATTTGAGCTTCACCGAGTAATTGTTTTTTAAAGAAGAGCACGCAGATTTTGCTGTAAGGTGCTCTTCTTTTTTTGGGTGGAGCCCTCAAATCTGTAACATTTATAAACTCACAGATGCCAAAAAGAGGTATGGTTTTAGAACTGCTCTTAAATCCAAAAATTGAACGTGCGCATAAGAGTAAGTTTGTTCTTGTTGGTTTTTTATATACATTGCTTGCATGTGGTATTGCGCTCTTAGTCTTTCCCTCGCAAAGCAGCATTTTAAGCGTTTTTTTAGTGGTGCTTAGTGTCGCACCCTTCATGTATCATATGCTTGAGCGGGAAGAAATAAAGGAACTGTCTTTTATTCATCCAGGGCAATTATTAAAGGAATATGGAAATATCATTTCTGTTTTGTTATTGCTGTTTTTAGGCATTGTTTTAGGATATACGATAATGTATCTGTATAATCCCGATAGTGCGCTCTTTGAGCTGCAACGTCCATATATAGAAAATCGGCAGGTTCCTACGCCTGAGCATTTTGAGAGCATTTTTTTGAATAATGTTATTGTCTTGCTTATCTGCGGGGCGTTTGCGTTTTTCTTTGGTTTTGGTGCTATTTTTGTGATAACCTGGAATGCGACCATTTTAAGTTTAGCCATTGGCTCATCCATTGTTTATGCGGGTGAGACGGGGAGTGTACTTGCGTTTTTTATTGCATTTTTTCAATTCATCCCCCATGGTATATTTGAAATAGGTGCGTATTTTTTAGCAGGAATGGGTGGCTCATTTATTTCTTTTGGTATTATTCATAAAGAATATACACAGGGATTATTCTCAAAGACACTCTCGGATGGTTTTTTTCTCTTTTTTTTAGCCATTATTTGTTTAGTCTTTGCAACATTTATTGAAATAATGGTGTATCCATTACTGTTCATGTGAGGATTTTTTATTTTGTAGTGGCACTGTATAAAGAAAATCTTTATAAATGGGATTTCCACAAAAGTATGTATGGTAATGACAAGACAGCTGTGGCGGACAAAATATCCTTGGATTTTGGTGATGTATATTTTTGCGTTTGGTGTATTTATTGGTCTTATGAAAATGAACCTGCAGACAAATACGGGATTAATTTCAGCTGATTTAGTTAATTTTTATATGAATTTACTCATGATGTTAATTTTTACCAGTTATGTATTTTTATTTATATTCTATATTTACGGTGTGCGTCCTTTGGAGTTGGAGCATCATTTTCGCCGCCGCTAAATTCTTTTTTTTCTTACATGTAGTTAGCGGCAAAAGAAAAGCATAACTCCTTGGCGTAAAATCAAAAATCAGAGCGATTCATGCAGCTCTGATTTTGCAAACTTGACAACTGTCGTGAAATCGCCGGGTTATGCGAAATTAATGTCGTCGACTAATGAGTCGTTAGGTTTATATACGATTGACGTGTTCAAGGTAGTATAATGGCAAAAAGTGATTTAGGAATTACCGTCTCAAAACAAGAAGACATTGCACAGTGGTATGAGCAAATTTGTTTGAAGTCGCAAATTGCAGATTTTGGTGATGTACGAGGAACAATCGTCATTCGAGCACGTGGATATTACATGTGGGAGCAAATACAGGCATTTGTAAATGAACAAATTGTTCGAGCGCTTAATGTTGATAATTGTTATTTTCCATTATTTATTCCTGAACGGTTTTTTGTTAAAGAAGCAGAGCATGCAAAAGGGTTTGCTCCGGAGCTTGCTTGGGTGACAACTTCACAGGGTGAGGGTGGGGAGAAAGCAATCATTCGCCCGACGTCTGAGACAATAATTGTGGATAATATGCGAAAATGGCTTCGAAATTATAGACAATTACCTATCAAAGTCAATCAATGGGCAAATGTGGTTCGCTGGGAAGTCAAACAAACAAAATTATTTTTACGTGGTCGAGAATTTTTGTGGCAGGAAGGGCATTGTATTTACCAAACACAAGAAGAGTGTGAGGCTGATGTAAAGCAGGTTTTATCGTTATATGAAAAATTATGTTCGGATGTGTTAGCACTTCCTGTTTTTGCAGGTGAAAAATCGCCAATGGAGCGCTTTCCTGGAGCAAAAAAAACATTTGGAATCGAATCAATTATGCCTGATGGAAAGTCATTGCAGATGGGAACATCGCATTATTTAGGACAAGGGTTTATGGAAGCATTTGATGTAAAGTTTATGGGTTCAGATGGGCAAGAACATTATCCTCATTACAATTCGTGGGGTGTTTCAACACGGCTTTTAGGAGCAGTAATTATGATGCACTCGGATGATCGCGGTCTTGTTTTACCACCCAAATTAGCAAAGCAAAAAGTAGTTGTTATACCCGTAAAAGAAGATGATGTTGAATATGCAAATACTGTAGCAGCATCTTGTGGTGCAATGCTTGATGATAGAGAAGGATATTCGCTTGGGTTTAAGCTCTCAGACACAGAACTGCAAGGAATTCCGTTGACAATTATCATCGGTGCGCGCGAGCGAGAAACAAAAATGGCAACAGTAAAAGCTCGAGATACGGGTGAGAAAGTTCAAGTTCCAGTTGCCGATGTTCCGTCTTTTGTTCATGAGCAGCTCGAACAAATGCACACAAGATTATTTGAAAAGGCAAAAGAATGGATGGATTCTTGTATTGTGGATGTGCAAACTCAAGATGAATTTGAAGTCCAATTACAAGCGGGAAAGACCGTTCGGGCGTATTTTAGTGGTGATGAGACAGCTGAAGAACAATTAAAAGAACGATTGGGTATTACGAGTCGTTTATTACAAGAAGCAAAAACGCCGGGTGTATGCATTCTTACGGGTAAAAAAACGCAAACGATTGCAACATTTGGAAAAAGTTACTAATCATGCATCAATTAAGGATTGAAAATTGGTCAAATGAAATAGCATCTCAAGGATTGGAGCAGTTTATTCAGACTCGATGTACGCGAATTAGAAAATCGTGTGCGCAGTTTCAATTTTATGCAGATATGCTCTTTGTTACGTATCAAGAACTAAAAGACGAAGAATCTGAATACTTGCATCATTTGCCTACGCTTTTTTCAACGGAACATGAGGATTTTTATAATCCTGAATTAGTTGAGAAATTGCAGACGCGTTATTCTCAATCACAACTAGATTTAATTGCTTTGTCCTGGACAAAACGGTTTGATGTTTCTCGCTCATTTTTGTATTTAACAAGATCTGCTCGGGCATATGAAGTAAGTGTTCGTTTATTTGATCAGTCTTGGAATGGTTTTTTAGATGTGATTGGAAATAAATTAACGAATCGGGGAGAGTATATGCGTCACAAATGGAAAACTCGAAGAGGGTGGATTAAAGTTAGTG
>JBLKOU010000013.1:0-24791 GCA_047603125.1 Candidatus Woesearchaeota archaeon
CGAAGTTGAATAAAGCGCTCAGGAGAGCTATGCCCCCCTTGCAACCAACATCGACGGCCATCAATATACACATCGTCAACACGAATCATATATGGCTCGTTATTTCGAATAGTAAACACCGTCTTAAACGTATCAACCGAATAATCAGTAATCGCAACTGGTTGTGAAGACAATGCCGCGCGAGCAGCCTGCTCGCTAATTCCGCCACCAATACCAGGAATCCCACCTAAAGAACCGACGACTATCAGAGCGATAATAATAACAACAGCAGTTATTACAAGATACTCAGTAGCAGTTTGCGATTTCATAGACAATTTATAGTGCCCTGCGCCGTTTATAAAACTATTTTCGAGAAAATTGTAGCTCTGCAACTAAATCCTTATGCAAGTCAAGTAACTCTTGATGAATGCGATTCTTATCATGTTTGGATAATTGTGCATACGCTTGACGTAGTTGTGCATATTGCTGCTGCGCTTTGTTAATATCATGGCGAATGAGATGATGATAAATATAAAAAATCTCTTGTTGCATATGACGAACTGTTGGGCGAATACTTGTAGAAAAAACATCTTTTGCACTTTTTTGTCCATCATCAGTTGCTTTTTGTGCAAAACGTTTTTGTAAATACGCAATATCATGATCAAAAGTAAGCAATTTTTCATCAGCATGGTCAAATGTTAAAAGTGCTTGCGAAGACTGAGTCTGTTCTTTTACTTGCACCTCTTGATGACGAGCATCCAAGTTCTGTTCTTTTTCAAGTAATTGCGCATGCAATTCTTTTATTTCTCTTCGCAACTGCCCTAATTCTTGTTGTTGGTATGATATCGTAATCGTTTTATTTTCTAATTCTTCACGCAATCGCAAAATTTCACGATATTCTTTTTCTTTAGAAACAATGTCTTTTTCTCTAGTCAAAATTCTTTGATGAAGTGCCTCTAATTCCTGTTCTTTTTTTTGTGCCATCTGTTCTCGTTCTTTGACTTGTTGATGGCGTTCACGCATATCATAATCTAAACGGCGATACTTCGTATCTAAGAATTCTTGGTGACGTTGTAGATGATCTTGTGAAGCTTGTTCAGGTAAAGGCGGCAAATCATTTCCAGGCATACTACGCATATACCAGTTCCCATATAAAAACCTTAGTTATCATTACTTAATACTAAATCTTTTGCCCAACCCTTTGGAGCAGGCTTCCAATCTACCAAGTTGTGTAATGCCTCAACTTCAACTTTGCTCAAACCTGAAGCATCTATCGTTTCCAAGGTTAATTTATTGGCACTAGTCTTATTTTGCTTAATTTTTTCTTTAATAGGCCCATCATAATTCAAATCAAACTCTTTTTGTTCTATTACCGGCGCATACGTATACACTATTTTCTCTAAAAGCGAAACTGCTCTGGCACGCTGCTTCATTACCAGCTCGATTTGTGGCACAGACTGTTGAAAATGAGGTAATAACTGATCCTCAAAAAGGTGCGTATCCTGAGGTCTTGCAAGAACAGACAGCGTATGCCCATTATAGCTTGGAAGAGAATATCTAATAAATCCCGAAGTTTTCAAAAATGTTTGTAAGTGCCGAACACGGCGCGAACCCATGTTTGTTGCAATTTGCGGATTCTCTTCAAAAATACCTTGCATGTCGCGAATAGGAATTGAATGCCAAGTTTTCCCAGTTTTTCGCTCAGAAAAATTGCTTGTTCCATTCGTATAACCTCGCCATGCGGCCCGTCTCACATATTTTTTTGCATTTCTCAGCGTACGAATGGTATTATTTTTAGAGCGATTACGAAATAATTGAACCGCTAAAAAGGCATTAACAATTTGACTCGGCACAACAACCATATCCCCATACGTTAATTTAATACTCTGCGCCTCCCCAGGCATTTTTTTACATGGAGTCCTGTCCGTTCTGTCAATTATACAATAATACAAAGGAATACGACTCTGAGCAGGCAAAACTGTTGAATTTGAAAGATGAACATCATAATCCCCACATGTTGCAAAACCATAGGCTGATTGTTCCAAATTTAACTCTCCTTTCCCGTCACTTGATTTGAATTCAAAAGCAAGAAATCTACCTTCATCCCCGTAAGGCCGAGAAACCGCATCCGGAAGTCTGTTTCCATCATCAATTTGAACTAAATCAAACAATCTTCTCCCTAAACCCTCACTTACCACACCTAAGGCCAAATGTTTTTTATAAATATTAGAATAATGCGTATATGCCACTGTTACTTCTCCCCAAAAGCAACGGAAAAAAACCTTATTTATATATGTTCACATAATTTAGGCTTCATCCAAAAAATAAGAAAAAAAAGCACCTTGCAGTAAAGTCAGAAAATTCAACGATTTATGTAGTTGAATTTTCGCATAATTCTCAAAGCGGGACTCTTGAGCCAAGTCTGCGTGCTTTTTTTTGAAAAACAATTATTGGATGAAGCCTATAATTTAAAAAAACTACAGAAAAATAGAAAGTAAAATAAAAAAATTAAATATGCTCTTGTTTTTGTGCAACACGAGCTTCCTGATCATCAAACTCATCCATACTTGGCATATCACGAATAACACGAAGAGGAATAACACCTTGCTCAAGTTCTAATTTTGCAATTTCAATCGGACTATATTTTATTTTTTCTAATAATTCCTCAGTCAATTCAATCTTTACAGGCGCACCCATAGAAATTTGCAATGCTCTTGCTCCAATTAACTTTGCTCGCTCATATTTTGTATATTGTTCTGTCATAGTCCTAACCAAGTATAAATATAATAAAAAGGCAAATGCTGCCCTTTTATAAATGTTTTCTCAAATCCTGTGCAGACTTTGTTGCCAAGTCAACCATTGCACCAACATCTTCTAATGACAATGTGCCTGAGCCACCCTTTTGCATAGCAACAATAGTTCCATCCTCAATTGTCGTAATTGTCAATCGAGAATCTGCAGCAACTTCTTCTGCTTCTGTCGGATCTACATAGAGTTGATCTTTTATTTTATAAACAGTCACAGCAATTGGTTGCTTGACAAGAGGCATTTTCTCTTTTGAAGGATTTTTGTAGTCAATTTGTTGTGTTTTTTCATCATATGTTGGAAATCGTGCATCTTTAAGCGCAGCCATAACTGCCAAAGACGCCAAATCTAAAATATTTCCATCAGCATTTAATGTACACACATCAAGTGAGACCATCCATACTTTTTCTCCTTCTTGAATACAGAGTTTTTTCATATCAATGCAATGACTCTCACGAACACCACGATCAACAACCCGGGAAAGTTCAATTGCCTCTACTCCAGGCGGCCCTACATCATAAGAAGGATTTGATAATGGAAGCAATTGTACATCAACCATCAGCATTCCTTGATCCGCTGCATCAGCATATGGCGTTGCAGTACTTAATTTAACACCAGCAATAACAGTTGAGTTTCCAAATGTCACTTTAGCTGAGCCTTCTGCGTTTTTGGAAACGCCTGTCTCCACGCTCACAGTCCGATATTGATCAGCCTTTCGACCATCGTAGCGCAAATTTTGCGTAATTGCTCGCGTTACATGATTTTTAAAAGAGTGTTTCATTTTATTCTACCTCGTACTTTGCTTTAATCGCAGCAATTTGCGTTTGCTTTATTGTCTCACAAGCATCTTTTGCAAGTGCGAGTGCTTTGAGCAAAATATCTTTGTCAACTTCACCATCAAGTTGAAGAAGTGAAAGTTCTTGAGTAATTGGAAGCATTGCCACCGGAATATCAGCAACAGGACCGCCCTCATATGCTTCTTCAGCATAGTCTAGATCAACAACCACTTGGTTATCAACTCGACCAACAGAAACTGCAGCTACCATGTCTTTCATAATAATTCCTGCATCAGCTAATGCAATCGCCGCTGCACAAATACTCGCACATCGAGAACCTGCATCTGTTTCTGGAAGTTCAATAAATACATCAATCATCGAACCCTGATACTGTGTCAAATCAACTGCTGCACTGAGTGCTTTTTGGATTACTAAATTCAATTCTCGTGAACGTCTATTTGGTCCCGGTCGAACACGATCACCCATTCCTGAAAATGGCATCATCGTATAATTCACCCGAAGAACACCTTTACCAGGTTCTTCTAAAAATCGAGGATGAACATCCTTAGGTCCAAATACTGTTGCATATGCAGCTGTATTTCCAATCTTAAAAAAGCCAGAACCATCAGCCTCGCCAATTACTCCTGCTTTTGCTTGCATCGGACGTAACTCTTCAAATGTTCGCCCATCAATTCGTTTTTTATAAGCCATAATTAATCACCATCCTCTTGTTTTTGTTCGTCCTGAGGTGCTGAGCCAACTTGACCATCCCACTCAGGGCATTGTTCTTGTAAGAATGCTTTGACACGGTCAGTTAAACCACTCGTATGTGCTTTTTGTTCAATCATTTCAAATGCTTGCTTTGCAACATATTCCATATCAGGCTCTCCGCTTATCCAAATAAGACCGTTTTGCCCAACAAAAATTTGACATTTTGTTGCATGTTTTATCATTGAAACCATGCTTCCAGCACGACCGATAATTCGTGGAAATTTATTCGGACTATATCGAAGGATCATTCCATCCTTTAACTTATGTAAACCCTGTCCACGTAAACTCAAATCAATTGTTTTTGTTCCCATGATGTTAAAAATTCGTGCACAGACATAGTCACCCATATCAAGAATTTTTGTTAGATTTGTACTTCGTGAAACAAATGTATTCGATGCATCGCGAACATTTAATAGTCCACTAATAGAACAATTTGTATCGATTCTCCAACCATTTGGAGTTACTTCTGTTACTTTTCCAATAACAACATCATCACGCTTTGGCATGTATGGTCCACATAATGGTATGAGTTTTAATGCTCGTCCATTTATGGAAACAAGTCCAACGCGATTTGCGTATATTTTGTCTTCTTTTCGGTATGCCCCCATTCCTGGAATATAATCCATTCCTGTTGCCAGGAGTTCTCCAGGGACACAGACATCCTTATCTTTTATATGTAGTTGTGTCATTTTTTTCCTCACTAATATTTTTTGATTGTTAATACAGTTGCTTGCACTGTTCCATGCGTCGCTGAATTGAGCGCATCATATAACTCTTGCTCTAGCCCCGCAGGTATTTCGATTACCCCTATAAATGAACCATCTGCAAGCCATTGTGTTTTTGAAACTGCACCATATTTTTGTAATACCCCGTATGCTTTATGTGCATATTGAGGAGTAAATGTTATTTGTATCTCTTTTTTTTCAAACCGAATAGGAATAATTGGTTGTAATTGACGCAAAATTGTTTTGAGTTGATTACTTGGGCGCGTATACTCGTCAATTTTTACTTTTGCTTGCTCCATTGCACTTTCTATTCTCGAGAGTGGATGTGGCGTATCTGTTCTTGGATCAACTCCATTTTTATGAATAAGCTCTAAAATGCGCTTTCGTTTATTTTCGCGAACCGTTCGCTTAAACTCAGCTCCTAATTGAATTAATCCAGAATCTAAAATTGCCTTTGCAATAACAAGTGCATCAGTTGTTTGAAACGTTGATTCCAATTTTGTTTGTGACGCCAATAAACCTTTTTGTGCGTCTGCAAAAATATCCTGAGAAGTGATTACCTGTCCAATCTCAACATCCCGACCTTCTTTATATGCAATTGCTTTATCAGGTTCAATCGTTACTTCAAACGATTCTCCACCTTTTTTCAGTCGCGCTAGCGGCAATTGAAATTTCTCCGGATCAAATTTTAATTCTCGTCTTCCGCTCATATTATCACTATCTTACTCGCACCAAAACAGGATTGTCTGTCTTAATATATGCGCAATCGATTCTTTTTTGATCATATTGATCACCAAGCACTTCTTTTAATGCCTTATGACCTAATTTAATACAATCATCAACCGTCAAATCATCCGAATAATCACGCTGTAAAATTTCATCAACATCTCGATCATGCTCACCAATTGCAACTGCTTTATACTGAAAATAAATACCTGTTGGGTCAGTTACATACACTTTTGGACCACTATGATCAATACCACCAATAATTAAGGACACTCCAAATGGACGAAGACCACCTGATTGTGTTGTCATTTGTTTTAAATTTGCAATATCTTTTACAACTTCTAATACATCTATTGATGAATCATATTGCACCATGTATTGCTGAGTCTTTAATTGTGCACGCTCAACTAAAATACGTGCATCACTAATAATTCCTGCAGAAGTTAACGCTATATGACTATCAACTTCAAAAATTTTCTCAACAGATTCTGGAATAATTAATTTGTTTGCAATGCGTTTATCTGCAATCAAAACAATTCCATCTTTTGCACAAATTCCAATCGCTGTACTTCCTTGTTTTACTGTTTTTTTTGCATATTCTACTTGCAATAAGCGCCCGTCGGGCGAGAACATTGTTATGGCTCGGTCATAACCCATCATTTGGTGGTTTAATGTTTGCATATTGATTCACCTATTTGTTTTTTTTCAATTAATTGTTTGATTGTGAGTAGCGACCCCGAAACACGCAAACTTTTGCAATGGACGGGAACGCCTTGAACTGATCGAATAAATGGAAGGACACTGCGAATGTGCGCGGCATATGTGCTTACACATTGTAAAACAAATTGCGTTTGCTCTAATCCAGTTATTTTTGAAACCTGCTTACATGCAGCTTTTTGATAAACAATTTGACCAAGAAGTGCTTTTGCCTGTGTCTCAAACTCTTTGACGACTTGCGCTTTTGCAACTTTTTGCTCGCTGACAATTTGACAAAGCACATAGCGATTACTATGTCTTTGCGACTTAGGTAATGGTTTCATTTCTTCTGTTCTCTAGGAGTGGCAAGTCTGATAGTATATAAATCTTGTGACTGAGGGGAAAAGACGAGGCTGTTTCCTTAAAAATGTTCATTTAAAAAGGAAGATAGATCATTTATCTTGTATACTCCGCAGAAACTATACCAGAAAATGTTAAACGACATTTTAGTATTACTATTCGAAATATTTATATTAATGCAAAATGTATGTATTTTAAATGGAATATGAATATTATAATCAATTTATCAACAAAGAAACAAAAGGAAGGTATGACGTAACTCCGATTTTTGAGAATCCTAAAGTGTTTTCAAATTTAATTGAGGATTTAATTAAACCCTTTAAAAATGCAGATTTTAATAAAATTGCAGGACTTGATGCTTTAGGTTTTGTAATCGGCGGAGCATTAGCGCAAAAGATAAATAAAGGATTTATTTGCATTAGAAAAGGAGGAAAACTTCCAGGAATCAAAAATACAGTTTTAAAAACTTCAGATTTCATCGATTATACAAATACATCAAAATCATTTGAAATAAATAAATCATCAGTCAATAAAGGAGATAAAATACTCCTTGTTGATGAATGGATTGAAACTGGAACTCAAATGAAAGCTTCTATACAATTAATTGAAGAATTAGGTGGAGAGATAATTGGAATATCATCACTTTGTTCTCATAAAAATAAACAAACGCAAATTCTATTTGAAAAATATAATCTTAAAGCAATTAGAATAATCGATGAAATGTAACATGTCAAGAATTAAACGCTCCAAGATATAACACTTCTCAAAAAAACTCTATTTATAGTGTTTTTTTAGCAAACTCTCAATAATAACCGCATATGCTGGTCGAGCAATAAATACCCCAATAGAAAGTCCGACAATTGTTGTAATTGCAAACGCATTCAAAATACCAATACCACCACCAAAAATCAAAATTGCAATCATTGCAAAGACCGTTGTTGCATACGATGTAAATATAAGATTCAACGCTTTTTTCAAACGACCCCGCCAACTCAAATGCCCCCTATTTTTTGAGAGCAATTCATCAGTAATAATGATCTGATGATCCACTCCGGTTCCCAGCATAATGATAATCGAACCAATTGCCGCTAAATCAATATTGACAAATGGTGTTATGGAGGCTAAAAACAGCAACAAGATGACTTCCGCAAATGCAGTAAGCAGCATGGGAATAACTACTTTAAATGTTCTGTATCGAATATACACAAATGTTGATACAGCAATTGCTGCAACAAGTGCAACTAAAAAGGCATTTGCTATAAATTCTTGTCCTAAAAGCGGCGAGATTGTATCTTTACGCACGACTTCTAAGCGTGCAGGAAGATCACCCGAGCGCAATAATGTTTGAATTTCTCGCATTCTGGACAATGCATTTTCTTGCGCACTTACTCGACCAGGACCGACACCACTCCCTGAAATCGAAATAGATTGAGTCACTCGCCCTTGTAAATCTGCGGATATACTCAGCTCATCCACAAGAACATCATCCAAGAATAATTGTATGGGTGCAGAGAGTGAATCGCCAACAACATCAAGTTCACGCGTTGCATCTGCCTGTGCGCGCGCAGCTTGCAAACTCAATTGGATAGGAAAATTATATCGACAAACAAACTCACCATTTGCTTGAGAACATTGCGTAATACCGCCTTGCTGTGAGCTTGTAATGACAGTAATATCTGAACCAGTAAATATTGTTTGATTAAGAATTTTCGCTTCAAAACGCCCTTGTTGTGTAACAAGTTGCTCAACTTCATCAGGCGATTGTCCGGCAATTTCAATAACAATAAATTGGGATACATCCCCTAAAAAGGAATCTGTTACTTGACGAACAGTTATGTCTGAAAGACCATACACATTTAGTCGTCGCTCAATACTATCTCGAAGAGTGCTAAATTCTTCTGCGTCTAGAATGCGAACCGGTTCTAAAACAAGTCTGCTCCCGCCCTGAATATCAAGACCAAAACGAATATTTGACGTTGGTGCAAATGATACACGAATGCCTGCATCATCCCCATCATTTTCTAAATAATAAACTTGTTCTTGTGAAAAGGGCCACAGAAGGAATCGTTGTTGTTGCGTAATAATAATGGAGTCTCCCGATAAATTCGCCCGATAAAAATCACGCACGGTTTTTATAGGCTCACCATTTACTTCAACAATACGCTCACGCAACGTAGGAAATCTATCCGTGTCCGCACTCATACCTGCCACTTGTGCAGGAGTATTTTGAACGACTTCTTGGATAATAACTCCATCTCGCCAAGGCTGAAATTGAATAACGACAAGAGAGATAATAACTAATACAAGTAATAACCACACTCGCCACTTCATTTTTTCTCACCTTTCTTTTCTAAATACCAACGTAAAAGTCCTGCGTTTGTAATCCACGTATTAATAATATCAGCAAGTAAACCAAATAATAATACAAGCATAATTTGGAAAATAATTTCCGAATTAGTAAAGAAGAGTCCAAGTGATAAAGCTATAACAGTCGTCCCCGACATCATCAAACCCGTTCTTGCTGCTTGCGTGAACCGATCATAGAGAGGTATTTCTCCGAGTTTGAGCATTTTATTTGTCAACAAAATATTTGTATCTACCGAATATCCAATAATCATCAAAAATGCCGCCAAACCACCAACTCCAAGACGCTGGGAAGTAAGATCAAATAAACCAACTGCAATAACAATATCTGTTATTACGGCAAGAATGATAATACCTGCAGGCACAAGACTTCTATAGGTAATGTAGACAATGATGCTCATAAACACAAATGCTGCCAACAGTGCAGTTAAAATTTGTAAAAAGAATCGCTCACTTAATGATGGCTGAATGCTTTGAACAGATAAATCTTCTTGAGAAACACTATATTGCTCAACAATCAAAGCAACAAACTCATCTTGCGGCGCATCGCTTTCAAACGTATACCCTACGGTTCTTCCGCGATCCAATAAATCTCGCACAACAAGTTCATTTTCAGGAAATTGCTCTAAAAAAATGGGCTCTAAATCAAGCGGAGAATCTGTTTGTATAGTCACTACAGTTCCACCTTTGAGCGTAATGCTTCGCTCAATAATCTCGCCCGTTGTTTGATATTGATAAAATTGAGCACCTAGTGAAATTAATAATAAGAATATAGGGATAAATAGCAAAATCTTATAGTTTTTCTTATAAAATTTTTCAAACTTTTTTTTGTCAATCACAAATAATTTCGCATGCGCACACCGGCATACTCAAACCCCAATTTTCTAATACATCTGGGTGTATTTCCCCAAAAAAAGCAAGTTGCTTGCCCTTATACATAACGCGGGCACATCGGCCTTTTATAAAACTTTTGTGCTCAAATGAATCAATTTGCACATCGTAGCCAAAAGTCGCAAAAATACTATCAATAAGTTGGCGAATTTGCGTATAAGGAGCCGTATCTGCACAAAGTGCTATTGCAACATGGAGTTGATTTTTCGAACAAACATCAGTTTTTGCAGGAATAATAACATCCCCAACCTCAAAAATCATTTGAGGATACACCACACTTCTATTATAATGAAGCGTCTTTAATAATTCAGGCAAAAGCCATGTGCGCAACATATTGATATTTCGCTCGGCCGTACTTCCAAGTGCAATAAATTCAGACGCAACTACGGGCAAATTCATTTTTGTAAACTGATCATCTTTATCTGTTACTCCCAAAGTTTTTACTTCTTGCAAGCCAAAACCGATTAAATGACGCGTTATTTGCTCAATGAAATGATTTTGCTTTGTCATTGAACCCTTTGTATAAGAATGTGAATATTGTAACTCTATCGAATTTGCTCCCAGCGCACGCAAAACATCATCAATTAAATCAACAGCATGCCAAATATCGTAGCGATATGGCAACACATGAATTTGCAACATCTCACCATCAATGACAACTCGATGACCCATTTTTTCCAATAAATTTGCAGCCTGTTTTGCTGTCAGCGATGTTCCTAAATGCGCATTTATTTTTTGCACGCTTACAGCGTATGATTGTTCTTCAAGCTTTGGCGTTGCTCTTTTTTGCTTTCCGTCTATTACTGTCACCTGATGGACTTTTCCACCCATATCAATAAATAGACAACTTAACAAAACAAGAATGTGCTCAAGCACCGGTATATCAAACCCACTAACTTCAATAAAAATTCCCGTCGTTGTTTGATCGACTTTTCCAACGGTGTGTGAATTAATAATTGGAGGCATGGAAAGAATTTGCCCGTCTGCATCCGTAAAAAGAGGGAAAACCTTTGCTCCTTCTAGTAAATGTGCATATTTTTTTCCCGCAGGATGTTCTTGCAAAATTTGCAACCCTGACATTTGTTTTGTCCCTTCGAGAGGCTCAAAAGCAATGTCATTTGGCTTTTTTGCACAAAACGTAATTGGCCACGAAATTTTTTCAAGTGGGTACACACCAATTGCCGCACGTTTTCGTTCTTTTCCAATCGTTGCATGCAATTTCTCTTGCACCCAGATGATGTCTTTAATTGTTTGATCAGTAAAGTTAAGATTTGTCACAACCGCACAAACTGTTTGCGGACGAACAGCCTTGACTGAAGAATCAATATGGAGTTCATACAATGACGGATTACTCACATACACAGGATTTTTCTTTTTTTCAAATGAGCGCAAAATTCGAATAATTCCTTGCGTACTTAATGCATCAAGTCGCTCAGGTGTAATATCTATCTTTAATTCATCACCATCCAGATGATCAATATCAAAACCAATCTGTGTCAATATATCTTGTAATTGTTTTTCAGACAGCTTTGTTTGCTGTTGAATTGAGCGCAGTGATGTTTCTAAGACTACCATGGCGCCACCTTTTTAATTTCTTTATAGGATTTTAACCACTCCAAATCACACTGAGGACCAATAATATCCTTTAATTTATCTTGCTCTAATAACAGCATTGCTAATCGTTCTAAACCCAAACCCCAAGCAATCACTGGTTTTTTAATTCCATACGGTTCTAGCGATTCTGGGCGAAAAATTCCAGAGTTAATAAGCTCAAGCCATTTATTTTTTTCTTTATCAAAATACAATGCTTCAATTGATGGCTCCGTATACGGATTATATGTTGGTTTAAAGCTAATAGTATCAAAACCTAATTTTGCATAAAATTCTTTTATAATTGCAAGTAAATGTCCTAGTGTCAAATCATCATCCATAACAAAACCCTCAACCTGGTAAAACTCGGGAAGGTGCGTTGCATCAATTGCTTCGTTTCGAAACACTTTCCCTATGTAAAAATATTTTGCAGGTGTTTTCACACCAGAAGCCAGCGTTCTATACGTTGTTGCAGTAGTATGCGTTCGTAGCACAAGTTCTTTTGCAATAGTTTCATTCCAAGGCACACTATACCCTCGATAGCCATCTTTTGCTCCATGTTCATGCACTTGTTTTATTTTTTTTAGTAGTTCTTTTGACGGTAACTGTCCTTGTTTGTTTAAGTAGAATGTATCTTGGACATCACGCGCAGGATGATCTTGAGGAATCCACATCGAATCCATGCACCAAAAGGCAGTTTCAACCCATGGACCCTTCATTTCTGTAAAACCCATCTCTAAAAAGATCTGGCGAACATACTCTATTACTGCAGTCATAGGATGCATTCGACCAGGGTGCTTTTTTGGCACAGGGCTTCTCACATCAATCGGACGAACAGTTTGTGATTTGTATGTTTTTTGAACCAGCATCTCGCTTGTCAATGTATTAATGGTTTTTGTGTTCGTTAATGATTTCAAGGATATTTTTTTTGCTTGCGCAGTAAGTTTTACAGAAGGTTTTGTTTTTGTTTCAACCAGCACTAATTGCTTTCTTTTCTTTAATGACTCTAGCTGATCTTTTTGTTCACTTGATAAAGAATCAACCATTGCAGGAAATGTCAAATTAAAAAACGATTGTTCTGAAATGTCGATGTCTTTTATTTTAGAAATAATCAATTCCTTGCCCTTTTGCACATCAATTGCACCTTTTTGTTTAAGAATGCCAATGCATGCCCCAATTTCTTGCATACTAAATCCTTTCTTGAGTAATTGTGATTGTGATTGTGGTTTATCCAGTGCTTTTAATAAGCGAACTTCGGGCAAACCTTGTTTTTTTGCAATCTCCCCATTTTCATCCAAGCGCACAACTTGATATTTCATATACGCTAAATCAATGAGTTTTTTATTGGAAAGCCATTGGAGCGCACGAGAAATTTGCACTTCATCTAAGGAAATTTTCTGCGAATCAAAAGTTTTATGCTCGAGAAGATAACTCAGCACTACCACCTCATATTCATGCAATTGCGAAACGTCAACCATGCGTTTTTGTAATATGAAATGCTTTTTAAACGTTTGGGTATGATAAGTTTCATCTAAAAAATAAGAAAAAAGAGCACCTTGCAGCCAGATCAGAAAATTTGGCGATTGTTTGAAAGCTTCTTTCAAACTTGAGGATGATAATCCGAAAAGATGCAGCCAAATTTTCGCTTTATTCTCAAAGCGGGACTCTTGAGCTGAATCTGCGTGCTCTTTTGAAAGATAATGTTTTGATAGAGCCGGCATTAAACAAGTAATATTCTAGACAATTCTCTTAAACAACTTATCCAAATCAGTACGCGATAGTGAAATCATTGTTGGACGACCATGCGGACACGCGTATTTCATTTTACTACAAAGCATAAAGCGCATAATCTTTTTTGCCATCTCATCGCTAATGTCATCACCTGAACGCGCACTTGCCTTACAAGCTTTTGAGGCAATAAGACTTATTATTTTTTTCTCAAATACATCTTTTGATTTACTCATATCTTGAATAATATCAAGTAAAAACTCCTTTTGAATTGTCTTTCCTAAAATACTCGGGATGGTCTTTACTGCCAAACTTAACGGACCAAATTGATCAATTTCAATTCCCATTTGATCTAAAACTTCCTGATATTCAATTGCTGTTTGATAATTTACTTGTGACAGTTCAATGATAATTGGCTCTAATAGTTGTTGTTTTTGCACTGTTTTTTGTGTAAATGCCTCCATGAATAATTCATAATGATACCGTTCATGTGCACCATGAAAATCAATGAGAACCATTTCGTCTTGTTTTTGGCAAACAATATATGTTTTTAGTACAACTCCAATGTATAAATACGCATCAGCAATAGTAGTTTGTGAATTTGTAGAGTCTGCACCAATAAACGATGATGTTTTTTCTAACACACCCTGTGTACTCGATGTTTGCGACGCTTGGCTTTCAATTTTCTGTCCACCGGTTGTTTTTGTAAACGAATTTTTCTCCAGTACCTCTGACCCCTTTTGCGAATACACATGTGCACGATCATAAAGTGTATCTTGAGATATTTTTGGAGTCAGTGTAGTTTGTAAAAATATTTTCTTAATATGACCTCGAATTGTCCCATATAATTGCGACTCATTTTCAAATTTAACAACGTCTTTTTTTGGATGAACATTCACATCTATGATTTGAGGATCAACCTCAATATTGAGCAATGCATAAGGATATCGCTGTTTCATTAAAAGTGTCTCATAACCGTCAACTAACGCTTGAACAAGCGTATAGTTAGTCACAAGCCTTCCATTAACATGAATAACGATACCTGTCTTATCTGATCGGGTTTGTTCAGGTTTAGAAACAACGCCTTCAATAACCAATCCATCTTGAGAGTAGGAGAGTGCCACCATGCTTTTTGCAATCTCACGAGAATAGGCATACTGAAACTTTTCTTGAAAAGAACGGGCATTTGGAGAGGTAAACACAACATTGCCATTATGCGAAACGGTAAAATGTACTTGTGTTCGCGCAAGAGAATAACTAGAAATAAGTTTTAAACAGCGTGCAAACTCAGTTGATTGCGTTTTTAAAAATTTCTTTCGTGCCGGAGTATTGTAGAATAAATCTGAAACAGTAATCGTTGTTCCTGTTGTTGATGCAACTGTTTGTAATGAATCTTTGAAAACATCATAACAAATACCTGCATTCATAGACTGCGTTTTTGATACTATTTGAACTTTACTCACTGCACAAATACTTGCAAGTGCCTCTCCTCTAAATCCGAGCGTTTGAACACGATTCAAATCTTCAATTGAAGAAATTTTACTTGTTGCATGACGCTCCACGCATAACTTTAGATCAGACTCGTCCATCCCAATACCATTATCTTGTATCTGTATTTTTTTCAAACCACCCTGCTCTAATTGTATAGAGATGTTGGTTGCATTTGCATCCAAACTATTTTCTAACAATTCCTTTAATATATTTGCTGGGCGTTCTATAACTTCGCCTGCCGCAATTTTTTCAATTGTTTCTTTTTCTAATTTATGTATTGTTGCCATGTATATCTAAAAGTGTTTGTTGTTTGAGTTTTGCAAACTTTTTTTCTAATTTTTCTACAATGATTTTATCATTCATCGCATCATCTGCTTCCAATTTTAATTGAACTTTTTTTGCATTTTCAACTACGCGAGCAGGAACTCCAGCAAGGGATGCCACATGCAAGCCATAACTTTTATCTGTTCCCCCACGCTCAATTTTTCGCAAAAACGTAATGTGGTCATCTTTTTCTTCAACAGCGACATTATAATTTACCACACCTTGTAACGAGTCAAGTTTTGTTAAAACATGATAATGTGTTGAGAAGAGTGTTTTTGATTTTTGATTTGTTGCCAATTCTTGAGCAACCGCCCAGGCAATTGCAACACCATCATAGGTACTTGTCCCCGAACCAATTTCATCAAGTATAATAAAACTTTTTTTTGTAGCATTTGATAAAATATATGCTGTTTGAGTCATCTCAACCATAAATGTCGATTGTCCTCTTGCTAAATTATCATGGGAACCTACACGAGTAAATAATTTATCTACAATACCAATTGTCGCTTTATTTGCAGGAACAAAACAACCCATTTGTGCCAGAATAATTGTGAGCGCGCATTGACGCATAAAAGTGGACTTTCCAGCCATATTCGGACCAGTTATAATCATCATGTGTTCTTGTTCATCCAAGCGTAAATCATTGGGTATGAACTGGTGTTCTTGCAATTCAATTACAGGATGACGAGATTGCTCTAAATGTAGTGCATAATCGTTTGTAATAGAAGGTTTTGTATAATTATTATCCAAACTCACTCTTGCAAATGAACTCAAACAATCAATTTGCGCAATTTGTTTTGAAATATCTTGTATAATAGTAATATTTTTTTGAATAAATGAGCAAAGATCTAAAAATAGTGTGTATTCTAAATCCCGTATTTTCTCTTCAGCACTTAATATTTTCACCTCAAGTTCTTTTAATTCATCCGTTATAAAACGCTCCGCATTCACCGTACTTTGTTTTCGCTGGTAATGTGAAGGAACTGAGTCTGAGAATCGCTTTGTTATTTCAATAAAATAACCAAAGACTTTGTTGTATTTTACTTTCAATGTTGAAATCTTTGTTTTTTCAATTTCACTTTTTTCTAAATTTAAAAGGTACTTTTGTGCATTTTCTTTAATGTCCCAATACGAATCTAATTGGCTATGAAAACCTCGCTTAATAAAATTCCCCTCTCGAACACTCAATGGACACTCATCTTTAAGCGTTTTATCAATTTGCTCGATTATTTTATGATTGTCTGCAAAATCAATGAGTTTAGAAATATATTGACTGTGAATTTGATCATCTGAGAGTAATTGTTGTATTTGAGCAAGCAATGTTAAAGAGTCTTTGAGTGTCACCAAATCACGAGGGTTTGCATTCCCATACCCGATTTTGCTTGCAATCCGCTCAATGTCAGACATTTGAGATAATATATCCCTTGTATCTTCAAGAGTTATTGTTTGAAAAGAAAGTTGCTCGACTGCATTTTGACGCTCCAAAATCGTATGTGTTTGTGCAAGTGGTCGCACAATCCATTGACGCAGTAATCGCGCACCCATATTTGTTTTTGTTTTGTCAATAACTGACAATAAGCTTCCTTGTTTATCTTGATCATAAGCTGTCTTTAACAGTTCAAGATTGCGAATTGTTGTCTCATCAAGTTGCATTGTTTGCAGCGGTGTATCGGATGCATAACGCAGGTAGGAAAGCTGAGTTTTTTGTGTTTGATTTAAGTACCATAACAACGCCCCTGCACTACACACAGCTAAATCATATTGGTGTAATTGCAATTCAACAAGTGTTTGTGAAAATTGTGATTCCAAACGCTCCTTTGCACGCTCATATATAAATTGTTCAAGTCCGACAGTGTTACAAGCAATCTTTTGCGTTTGCGCATAGTTTTCGAAAAGCTGTTTTTGACTGCTACAAACTAATAATTCACTCGGTGAAATTCTTGCAAGCTCATCAAAAAAATCTTGACTTGACTTGCATTCCTTACTAGAAAATTCTCCTGTAGAAATATCACAATAGCTCAAACCAAATTGGCCATTATCCTCAAACACACACGCAATAAAATTATTTGTTTTATCATCTAAAAGCGCATTTTCAACCAATGTCCCCGCCGTGACAACCCGAGTCACTGCTCGCTTGACAATTCCTTTTGCTTGCTTTGGGTCTTCTATTTGCTCACAAATAGCAACTTTTCTGCCAGTCGCAACTAAACCTTTTAGATATTTTTCTAAAGCATGATAGGGTATTCCTGCAAGTGGCGCCTTTGCTTGATCTTTGCCCCGGGACGTTAAGGCAATTCCCAGCGTTTTTGAGACAAAAATTGCATCATCGTAGAAACATTCGTAAAAATCACCCATACGAAATAAAATAAGTGCATCAGGATATTGCTCCTTTACTTCCATAAACTGTCTCATTGCTGGTGTCAGCTTCATCTCATCCCCCTAGAAAAAGGTCAATTTTTGAGTATTTATATACTTTATGGGGATTTATAAATGAGAAATCAGCTAAAAAAGAGCGCAAAGTATTTAATCACCTACCTCTATAAAAAGTGTATGCGAGTCGCAATTATTCCTGAGCAAACACTTGATACCATACAAGAATTTATACAAAACCCACCAAAGAACATTTCTGATTACAGCATCGTTTATGAACCATTGGCAAAACAACATAGTGTTTTTTTTGACGAACCCTTTTTTACAAATATGCTAGACATTATAAAAAAAGGCGCATGTTTGCAAGAGTATGTAGTTCTCTGTCAAGATCTCAAAAATGACTGGCTCAGACCATTTCTCAAAGAGCTTAATCAAGAAAGCAAGAAGCAATCTTCTCAACTAGAACTCTTTGCAGAACAACCACAAACAAAACATACACAACTATCTTCTCTTTCAAGAGAAATTATTGAAAATCTGCAAATTACAGTAACATATCACATACAAATCCTTGAAAAACTCATCACTATTTATCAACATGGCGCAAACACACGTTACTAAGCAAAAACCTGTACGATTTATCTTCTATGGCAATCTAAAGCACAAAAAACGCTTCTCTTCGTTTCTTCCACAAGGAACATTTCAAAAAGTCAAAGTCTATGGCTTACAGATGCATAAATTACGAACATGTCCGGCAGTCGTGAAAAAAAACAACTATATTTATGCACAACTCTGGACATTTGTGCTTTCTCCTTGGCAAAAACGACTCTTGTTATTCATACTTGACCTTATAGAAGGTGTCTACATTACAAGATTTACAAGACAAACAATGATGATTCAAAATCAAAAAGCCTACATCTACATATACAATTGGTCTGTTCAAAATAAACCAATTATTCATGAATGGTAGATTGAATATAAAAAAGAGCACGTGTCAAGAAACAAAAATAACAAAAGTTCGCTGCTCGAAGCTAATTGAAAAACACAAGTTTTTCAAACCCAGAAAACTAGGACGTTTTCTAGGTACCCCCGCCCCGAAGGGACGGGGTATTACGCTTCTCACCTAATCGCGAACTTTTGAATTGAGAGTTTGCGGACTGAAGTCCGGAGTTTTATACCCGCGAAACTCTCAATAAATGCTACTGCACCTTGGCGCGAAATCAGAAGAAGCACCAATTGTTTGAGAGCCTCTTTCAAACTTGAGGATGAAAATCCGAAAATATGCAGGTGCTTCGGCGCAAAATTGACAACCATCCCAAAATCGCCGCGCAGTAGCAATAATGACAATATACTTTTTCAAATAATTCCGGACACGATCGAAAAAAATCAGATTTATAAACTAACCATTTGTTCACAATTCTATGTATCAACCACAATTCATTCATCACAAAGATATCAAACTATCAGAAAAAACACGCAATCTTCTCAAACAGGCAAATGAAATATATCTGAAAAATTTTTCAAATACCATTTGGTATGGAAGATGTATTTTTTTTTCGTGGTTTTGTAAAAAAGCAACCTGTACATTTTGCTATCGAAGTACGCTCAAACATAAAATTGCTCATCAAAAGAATCACCATCGCTCCATCGGCTCCATGCTCAGCGAGGCTCTTCTTTGCAAGGAATTAGGCTGGCGAATTGAATTTCTCACAGGCGGCTATCAAGAAGATAATGTTTTTAACGATATTGTTTTGTATGCAAAACTTATAACAAAAGTATATGGTGAAAAAATTTGGGTAAATATTGGATGGATGACCAAAGAACAAGTCGAACAACTTCGCCCTTATATTAAAGGAATTTGCGCATCCATTGAAACACCAACACCACATTTACACAAACAAGTTTGCCCAGATAAACCAATTAAGCCATATGAGAATATGTTTGCAAACGCCTCAGACGTAAAAAAAAGTGCAGCTTTTATTGTTGGTCTTGGAGATACTGATGAAGATTTCCAATACTGGGTTGATTTTATCCAAAAACAAAAACTTGACAGAATCACTGTATACGCACTCAAACCAATTAAAGGGGGAGCATTCACACAAGGTCCAACAAGTGATCAGTATTTGCAATGGTTGGCAAAACTTCGCATTGCGTTTCCCAAATTAGAAATTATTGGAGGAACAAATCTTCGCAGAAGTGAAGAAGTTGGGTATATGATTCGGGCGGGTGTGAATGCAATCACAAAATTTCCTGCAACAAAACAATTTGCAACAAAAAAAGCTCACAAAATAACTGACCTCATTACAGAGCAAGACAGAATATTTACGAGCAATCTCACAACGCTTCCCCCTATCAACTGGGATGAAAAAATAGACCAACTCGATATTGAACCAGAATATAAAAAACAACTCAAAGAAACATTTCCCGTATACCTCAAACAATTACAGAACCCTCAAGATATCGACTCCTGTATGGAATAATGACTTTTATAATCCCATTCTTTGAAAATCATCCCGACTATGACGCACAAAAAAGTAGCGATATCTACACACTATATTCTCGCTATTTTCATCAAAGAATGAAAAGAACGACGCCATTTATGGATTCTCGTATTGCCGTTTTAAATAGTTCACAGAACCGAGACGATGTCTACTTTATTGCAAGCCCATCTTTTTTTCAAAAATTTAAACGTCCCGCTCTCAAAGTTGGATCAATACATTATGTCTCTCAAAATACGTATTTTCAATTAGACGTACAAGCAAACCCTGCCACGCCAAGGGCTGTGCATGAAGATACAACCTATGTTTTTTACGAAAGACTTTTATTACCCACTTACACACTTTTGGAGAGAAACCAAAAAAACGATGATAAAAAACAACATTCTTCAACTACCCGAATTTGAAAAAGATACCTATTATGTACTTTTTCTTGAATCTGAAACATCACTTCCCGTTCGATTCATCACACATACGTGGATTGTCACCGTTTACAATGGACAAACTGATAGATGGGATATTTTACATAAAAAAAATCTCTCAAAAGATAGCTGGCAACATCTTCACAAAAACTTCATACCCGCATTTCAAGGACTACCAAAGTATTATTTTGGCAATAAAAAACATTGGCCTGCAAAAATCATCGGCATTGTGAAAGGGAAAAAAAATTCAAAAGCGCACAAACTCTGCTTACAAATACAAGATGCACAAAAATCATACCCATTTATTGATAAATACAAATTTGTACCAGGACCGAATTGCAACTCGTTTACACAATGGTTTTTAGATAAAAATAATATCAAATCGTTTCGTATTTCTAAAACATCTCTTGGAAGAGAATTCTGGGAGCTTCAACGGTTTAAAGAAAACGCACACAAAAAAATTCTCAATTATTGGATTAAAGAACAAAAAGAGACTACTTCACAGAAAAACAAGAGTGTTTTTGGAAAACAAAAATAGCTGCTATTGCACCTTGGCGCCAATAATAACGTATCACCAAATTTTTTATTTGTACCAGAAATTGAGTTGATTCTTGCAGACTCAATTTTGCAAAAAAGACAACCGTCCCAAAATCGCCGTGCAATAGCAATAATACTCGTATACATTTTCATCTAATTTCAAAGATGTCCAAAAACAAGTAACTTTTATAAAGTAGCCAGTTTCGCACAATCCTGCGGAGGTGCCGGAGCGGTCAAACGGGCTACCTTGAGGGGGTAGTAGGCTAAGCCTTACGCGGGTTCGAACCCCGTCCTTCGCATTTTTTCTTATAACCAATCCTTTTGATCAACCTTTTAGGAAAAGGTTGCGTGTTGTTTCAAACCCCGCCCTTCGTATTCTTATTTTCATGCAAACATATACTGTATCTCTTTGAAAGTAATCACTAAAAGTATTTAAATACAGATTGAGAAAAATCACTTATGGATGTTGTTATCGTATTTAGTGTCATTGGCGCAATTTTAGTTCTTGGTTTTCTTGCAGAAATACTCTTTCGAAAAACAGGTATCCCTGATGTAACACTCCTCATGTTTATCGGTATTGCACTCAATTTATTTTTCTTTCCAGAGGGATTTGAATTGCACGGTATTGCAGAAGTGTTTACCACCTTTGCGCTGATTTACATTTTATTTCAAGGATCACTCAATATTCATTTTCAAACAATTATAAAATCCATGAGTAAAACACTCATGCTCACCTTTTCAAGCTTTATTCTCACTATTGTTGGAACAACAATTGTTATGTACTATCTTGGCTTTGACATAATTCTTGGAATTCTTTTAGGAGCAATTATCGGCGGAGCATCTTCAACTGTTGTCATCCCTTTACTAAAATATGTAAATGTTGATGAGAAAACAAAATCCTATCTGACACTCGAATCAGCAATTAATGATGTTTTATGCGTCGTTGTTTCACTTGCCATATTACAATTAATTGTTACTGGAGAACTTGTCGCAACCGGAATTTTTCAAACACTTCTCTTATCACTCTCAGTAGGAATCTTTCTTGGAAGTATCGCAGCACTCCTGTGGATTCTTCTCATGTATCGCTTCAAATCACTTTCACAAGCGTACATGCTTACCATTGGAATTATCATACTCTTATATGCTTTTGTTGAAAGTGATCTTGTCGGTGCCAATGGCGCAATTGCCTGTCTTGCATTTGGGCTCGTTTTAGGAAACTCTCGACTTCTCTTAGCACATGTACACGCAAGAACCGTTCGAAACCTTCTCACACCAAGCGCACTAACATTTTTCTCTGAAATTTCATTTTTCTTAAAAGTAACATTTTTTGTGTACTTAGGACTCATCATTGATTTTTCAAACTGGCAAACGATTGTTTTAGGCCTACTTCTCACCATCGCGATTTTTATTACGCGACCTGCTCTTATTCGAATTATCTTTGGAAAAGATATAAAAGACTTCGACCGAACACTACTCGAAGTCGTGATTCCAAAAGGACTTGCAGCAGCCGTACTTGCACAATTTGCAGGTGCAACGCTTATCACTCATCCAACATACCAATATATCGCTCTCGAATTAGCAAATATTGCTTTTGCAGTTGTCTTTTTTAGCATGGTTTTCACATCCCTTCTGGTATTCTTAGCGAAAAACGAAAAGTTCCACGGATTATATCATAAGGAAGCAAAAGAGCAAGAAAAACCAAAGGCGCATACAAATCATACAAATTGACGCAATTTTTTCTTTAAAATATCTGGTTCAATCGGTTTGACTAAATGTGCACCCGGAGGCGTATCACCGCGCACAGTTAAAAAAATAGTTGGAATGTCACGGTTTTGCAATCGTAATTGACGATAAACTTCTAGCCCACTCACATCGGGCATCCGAATATCAAGTAATAATAAATCTGGCGTAAATGATTTGAGTTTTTCAAGCGCCTCACGGCCACTATTTGCAACAATGGGAAAATACTCTTGCGAGAGCGTGAGTTTTAAAAAATTCGCCGTATGGGCATCATCATCAACAATGAGAATAGTCTTCATGCAACCACCCTACACCAGTGTAAGCAACCTAACTATATAAACCCTCTGAAAAATAAAGGTCTTTATTTATAAAGAAACGAGAGCAATGCCCTTTAGAAAAACTATTTCTTAATGCTAATTTTTCCCTTCGAAACTTCAAATGTTGCTTCATCTCCGTCTTTAATCTGGGATAATGATGTAACAAACTCAGGTAAAAGAATCCTGTTTGCCCGAAAGTCCACATTCGTGATAATTTGGTTCGTACTTTGCACACCCTCGGATGTTAATTCAGCTAAAATTTCATTTGCAGAAACTGCATTTTGCTTTTTAGACTCTTTAAATTCCAATGTTTTTTGATATAAAAATTCAGCAATCTTTCCTGCAACATCAATATTTGTCACCTTTGTAATCCCTTGTAACCCAGGAGAAACATTCGCCTCAATGACAAAAGGCCCTCTTGGCCCTTCTAAAATATCAACTCCACAAATATCACAGTTAAGCGCTTTTGCCGTCTGTATCGCTATTTTTTTCGTTTTTGCATCTAAAAGCACGGGCTCCCCTGTTCCTCCTGCATGCATATTTGAACGCTTTTCATCGGACTTTGCAATTCGTTTATATGATGCAATGATTTTATCCCCTGCAACAATTGCTCGAATATCCACACCCGACGTTTCAACATATTCTTGAATTAAAAAAGGCTGTTTTAAGGAAACGAGTGCATCAAGTAGTGAAGATGCAGCCGCATACGACTCTGCAAACATAACTCCCTTTCCTTGTGTTCCTTGCGGGAATTTCAAAATAACAGGATATTGTATGGACTGAAGTATTGATTTTGCAGCAATTGGAGTTGCCGAAAGATATGTTTTAGGACTGGGAATATGTTTTTTTTGTAATGAAATATGTGTCAATAATTTATCGTGAACAGTAGTAAAAGCATCTTCTGCAACAGGAACATATGTTTTTGGAGATAAGTAGGCAGTTATTGCCTTTGCAACAGCTGCATAATTAAAGGAACCTTTTACGTATGCACAATCATAAGAATCCAAAGGCTTTCCTTCATAAAGAATATTTGCATCATTTGAACCAAACTGAACCTCTATTTTTTTAATATTAATCAAGTCAACAACATCAAAATACTTTTCGAGCGCTTGCGCAGTCATTTTGCTACTCTGACTTCCAAGGCTAATAATTGCTGCTTTCATTGCGCATTCCCCCTTTTTTGTTGCTCTGGTGATGGTTGCTTTGCTGATTCCACCGGCTTTTCTTTAGACGGATCAACTAAAAACCCCTTTTTTAAAAGACTACAACCAATTAACACTTTGTATTTCATATGACTTCTATTATAGAGTGTGAAATTTTCTTTGACAATTTTCCCACCAATTTCTGTTTCCAATGTCACAACAGGACGTAAACTTCTCCCATGACTTGAAACAATGCTTTTTGTCGTAATAATTGGCCCAAGAGACAATGTTGTTGCTAAATTAATATCAAGTGAACTGCTATCCGCTCCCGTATCAACTTTTGCGAAAATTCTTGCTTCTTTTCCATTTGTATCTTTAAGTACAACTGGCTCAATTAAACCAACAATACTTTTTTCTTTTAGCGCATCATCAATCTTGTTTTGTTCTGACATGGAAAGGCACTAAGCGACTCCCCTTTAAAAGAATTGTGTTACAACTAAAAAGTTAGATACATATTGCATACCAAGTCTCGATGACACGAACAG
>JBLKOU010000014.1:0-24685 GCA_047603125.1 Candidatus Woesearchaeota archaeon
ATGGCAATATACCAAGATGCTCGGCTTGATTCGTACATTGGAAAACACATAGTTGCAACTTATGTTGCTGGTTCTGTAGAAAAGAAAGTAGCTGGAGTTTTACGCTCTCTCCATCATGACTTTAAGTTAGAAGTGGATAATTTAGTTTTACCAATTGTTGGAGTCACAGGGGCAGTAAGGTCTGTTCATATTGACAATAAACCCGTTTATGAGAACCCCCATATAAAAAAACCATATAAAGGTATGTTTGATATGGGAAAACGTGCGAAATTAATGCAAAAAACCTTTGGATCGGATATAGGGGATAGGCTGGATTAGTTTCTTTGCACTCGAGGATAATTTTGTAAAGCCGTACTTGCTGCAAATAATTCTCGGGCAAGTTGTATTTTTCCATTAGCTCTGTCTTTTGTAGCTTGTCTTGCCAAATCGTTACCAAGTAAAACCGCAGACGTATTTCTTCCATAAACTTGTACGAGATAATCGCTCAATTCTCTGACACTCCCAAACCCTTCAATCATTCGAGGATGTTTTGTATTTGCATCCATATATGGTACTGATATGGACCATGCACGATCTAAATGGTGAGCGCTTATATTGTCCTTTGTTGTTTGCAAGACGACATCACTCAAAACATCATATTGTAAATTGCCAACATGAAAAAAGAAATCACTCATTTTAACACCTTGATAATACCGGGCTTGAGCTCAAAAATTTCACCATTAAGTAAAAGTCGTTCTATTCTTTTTTGCACATCCATTTCTGGTTCTTGTTCTAAAACTTTTTCTTTGAGCAATTCAACATCAACTCCTTTTCCTCCATCAAGGGAATCTATTAGTGATAACATTCCTTGAAGTGATTGTAAGTCGCCTTTTTCAGGTTCTTCTTCTGGCTCATCTGTTTTTTCAACTGTTGTTTTTTGTGGCTCGCTTTTTTGATGTTTTGTTTCTTTTTTACGAATTTCTAACCATTTTCCATCAATTTTTCGAACAATTTCAGGGACAATATACAATTCATTCATATATAATCGCGGTCTGCCAATAACAAGAACTGTTGCTCCGACTGCTAATGGGAATGGTTCTTTAATAGTATCAAAACTGCGAAGCCGTATTGTTTGTGTTCCATCGTCAATCATGCCTGAAAAAACTTCTCCAGGTATGTATTCGACAAGTACTCCAATGATATTCACACGACCGATTTCATCATTTGCAATTTTTACAACATTTGGTTCCCAACCTTCGCGTTCAATATATTCTCCGTTTTTCAATGTTGCAATATTTACGATTTTTGCTATTTGTCTTTTTGGTGTTGTTGTCATAGTATTCTGCTAATAAAGCCGCGCTTTGGCTCAAAAATATCTCCGTTTAATTTTAGGCGCTCAAGTGCTTCTTCAACTTTCTCTTCACTCATTCCTTTTTGAGAAGCAAGATCATATACTTTTTCTACAGGTATTATTTTTCCTTCTTTTTCTTCGAGTTCTTTAATAATTTCTCTAATATTAATAACCTTAGACCGCTGTGATGTTGTGAAACCAGTTTGAATACGATCAATGTCAACTCGTCCTGTTTCCGGATCAACACCGATTTGTGAGAGACAATAATCAAGCATTTCAATTGCTTTTCTTGCATCTTTTACTGTTGCTTTTTGAGATAATCGCAACCTAGCATTTGCTTCTGTCATACGAACAAGCGCTTCTAGTTGTCTTGCAGAAAGAGAAATAGCAGTCATAGAGTCCTCCCCTTTGTTTGCATTTCTCATTTTTACATAATATGTTTTGAGCTCTTGCAGCGCAGAATCTGTTAATGTAGGGAAAATATTTTTTCTTGCATAAATAATAAATTTTTTGAGTTTATCAGTGCTTAATTCTGGTTCTTTATTTGCATGTCTTTGGTGCATACCTAAAACAAATGTTGCGAGTCGTTCATCACCTTCTTCATTTGGTAAATCGCGAAATGGAAAAATTAAATCAAACCTGTTGATTAACGCGGGCGGCAAATCAATTTGTTTTGCAATATTCTCGAAAGGATCAAAACGTCCCATCTTTGGGTTGGCAGCTGCAAGAACCGTTGTTTCACACATAAGCGTTGCTTGAATATTTGCTTTTGCAACAGTAACCGATTGTTGTTCGAGCGCTTCGTGCATGGCTGAACGGTCTTCTGTTGTCATCTTATCGAGCTCATCAATCATACAAATTCCTCTGTTTGCTAATACTAATGCACCAGCTTCAAGTGCCCAGCCTCCCATAAAATCATCTTTTATAACTGAAGCAGTATTATGAACAAGTATACCGTCTACAACAAAATTATGAGATTTTTCTACAGTTAAATCATAAACATAATCAAAGTTACACGAGATTTCTTTTTTCTTCACAACTTTTTCAAAAACAATATCACTTGTGAGAATTTGTAATAGTTCTTCAATTTTTTGTGAACGATGTTTAAGAGACTTAATAATTTCTATACACTTGTTTCGTGAAATTGTAGGGTGCCACTGAGCTTTTCTTAAAGATATTTTTTGTTCTTGTAATTCTTTTTTAATAATGTGTGCAACGTTAGGAATTTGAGTTAAATTAGAATGACTTTTTTTAGAAGTCGTAAGTATTTTTTGTAGTTTTTTCTGTTTTTCTGGATGCTTGAGTGAAAACGTTTTGGCAAATGTTTGTAATTGTGCGTGCCCTCGTATTTCTATAACGTATTTTTGGTGCTTTCCATTAATTGTTCCCCTGCTGGCTGGTCGCTTTCGAATTGTTGCACGTAATTCGTAACGTAATAAAACAAGTTGAAGTTGTTTTGCAAGTTGAGACGATGTTGTTGTTAATTCAATTGAATCTGAGCCAACTTTTCCTTCTCGAAGATAAATACTTCCGTCCGCATCATATAAACCTGCAATATAGTGCGCCAAGTAATCGTTGGTGAAATGCAACAATGTATCAGAAAAACATATTTTATCGGATTTAGGCGACACACACATTCCTAATGAAAAGAGAATTTCAGCTAGTATTTTAGAGGTTGTCCGAACACTTGCTGGTCTAATACTCGTTGCAGGTTGCTCATCAAATGGTAGTTGAAATTCACGCGTAAGTATTTTTTTATATGCGTCAAGCAGTATTTTTTGAGAGTTTGAAAGGCGAACAGCGTACGTATTATTTGCTTTTTTTGCAATATCCCCATCTCCTGCCAGTAACCCACAGACATAGAGAAATTCAGGTGATATATATGTCGGGATGGTGTGTTTTTTCCCATTATAGAGAGAAATAATTTTTACAGCGGTTTCATATTGAGTATCTGCCAATTTTGCTATTTTTTTCAGATCCCAAAGTTTAATGTTTCCTGCTGCCTTTTCATTAATCCAGTGATGATATAATTGATTTTCATTTACTTGTAATTCTTGCGCAATACTTCTTTTTGTTTTGTTTGTTTGTTGCAATGTTTCTATGAGAGATTTTACAAAAGGTTTGACAAAGTGAACGACGGGATTACTTTTAATGAGACTAACCGTGAAAAGATTTGTTACATTTCCCCCAATGAGTTTTTTTGGAGTTGCGATATATTGGTTCTCGCAAATATTCTTTGACTCTATCCATTTAAGTTGTCCATCTTCAAGACAGAGAAGTTGAGTGTTTGCAGTCAGTTCTATTTCTTTACCTGTCTGGGTTTGAACTGAAATTAAATATTGCGGCGCGTCCAATTTCCATATCGCTTGCGGTTTTTTGGATTGAATTTTTAAGTTTTCAGACAGGCTTTGTATTGTAATATCACCTACATTTTCCTGTTTTAAAATTCCGGGACGATACTGAGTGGGATTTGTGAGTCGAGGTTCAACAACATCTTTGATTTTTGTCATTGCCCCGGGGTTTAAATTAACAAGACTATTTGGGGAAACACAGAGTCCTGCTGCACTCGCGCCTTTTCCTGAAACATATCGTGCTTTGGGTGCAAATACTGATGCGCGCTTAAGGAGCTGACTATTATGAACAACAACACCGTTTGCAATAAAATTATGTGTTTGTTCTACTTCAAAATCATACACAAATCCTTTGTAAGGAACTGATTCAATTCGCGTGATTTTATCCCAGAAAATGTTTGCAGATGCAAGAGGAATTCCTGCGTTTTTTGCTACAGTTCTTGAGGGCAGCCTTGTTCCCTTCATATAATGTGCGCGTGTTTGTCGAGGAACGGATTCAGAACTAAATAAATGTCCGATATTCGGAATAACATCAATATTGGTGTTTTGTGGGAGTGTGAGAATATGTTTTAAAGTGCTTGCCTTATACTGAACAGTAAATCCAATTTCTTGTGCATATGCTTGGCATGAAAAACGTGGTATGATAAGTTCATACGCATCTATTTTTTTCTTTTCAATCGTATTTGTTGCATGTTTTCTCTTATGCTTGAGCAGTGATATAACTCCAAAACGGAGTAATGCCAGTTGCAATTCTTTTGCTAATTGTTTACTAATCGTACAATACTCGATTTGGCGTTTTGATTTATTCACATACGCGTCACAATCAAATAATCCTTTAATAAATTGAGAGAGAATGCTATTTGGCGATTGCAGTATTTTTTGAGGAATTGTTTTTTTATTTGCTTTTTGCGTTATTTCAGTAAAATTTTTTGAAAAAAAAGCAAGCGTGTTTTCTCCAGAACAGTATAGTTCAAAAGTATTTATTTTTTTACGAATGCTGGGGCTGAGCTCAAATTCTGTTTTCAAAATAGAGCAAACATCTCCAAATATTTCATATGATTGTGTAGTCAGACCGACATACCCTGTTGTTTTTGTTTTTCTCAGGCATCCATCCCCCGTCAAATACCCTATAAATCGAGCAATTCTGTGATTGAGCAGTTGTGGATAGGTTTGGTTTTTTGTATTGTTGCTGTATTTTTTATGTGTATATTCTAATAATTGGTATGAGCCATTTGTCGAAATACTTCTCGGTGTAGCAATATAATCTCCAACAGTAAATTCACTTGCGTGTTTTGCAACAACTTGTCCATTTATTGATTCAAAAAGTGGATGGTTTTTTGTTACTTCGAGTTCTTTTCCACTTCGTAAAGTAATTTTGAGGACTGACTCATCGACATATCGTTTCCAAAACTTTGTTGCTGTGCTTGTACCGCTTGTCCCATCAAGTTGAATGCTTGGTACTTGTATTTGAACTGGTGTGAATTCATTTTGAGAATGTTCAGCAATTTTTTGTATGGGTAAAATTGTTCCGTCACTCAATGTTACGAGTGTATTTGCAGTGACGCATTTTCCCGATCCGGGATCTCCAATTAAAAGAATGTGAATATCCCCTCTATTTTTTACTCCGTCCGGTCGTTTCTTTTGTACACCGCCAACAAATTGCATGAGTATGGCTTCTTTGACAATTTCGTGACCATAAATTCCAGGAGCAGAAGATTCAATTAATTTTTGACGAAAGTTAGGATCTTTTGCCATTTCTTGTAATTCTTTTTCTTCTTCTTTTGTTATTTTAATATCTAGATAATCTTCACTTAAGGATTCAATGTAATTTCCATAATACAAGTAATCATACTTTGTCAGTTTTCCACCACCTTTTGCAGGAAGTTCGACTTCTCGTAGCACACCTGTGACACGTATATTTGTTCCGGGGTTGGTTTTCTTTTCAGTAATGGGACTTACAAGATCGCTTTCTAAATAAATCTTCAATCGTTTTGGTTGTTCACCACCTTCTAAGTCTGAGCTGATTTCTTCAAGCACCATTCCTTGCGAATCCACTAATTCTTTGTCCATGAGTCGAAATTTTCCTTTGTATTGGCAATTTGGACAACGAACAGGTGTTCGAATTTTTTCTTCATTTTGACTGAGTTTTAATGTGTTACCACAACTTGGACATTCAAATGTTGCTGAAATCATTTTTGGGCGAACATCGGACTTTTGTCGAACAGTTCCTTCTAAAAACAAGAGTTTGTTTAAGTGATTAGAACGTAAATTTCTAATTAAACATTGTTCTTTTGGTGTTAAGTTTGAAAAACGAAAGTGAAATTTTTTTGGATCAACATCAATATCAAATTGTTCGATGGCTTTTTCAAAAATGCCATTCTTTTCAATAAATTCTTCTGGATTGTCCAATATATATGTTGCAATCTGCGGGTTGAATTTAGAGAGTGTTTGAAAATCGATGTGAAGTGCATAAACTCCTTGGCGAATTGCTTCTAAAACGTGAGCATGATAGTATTTTTGTAAGAATTCTTTAATTTGTTCTATCTGCTCTAAAGTCTCCATACTAAGGGGGGAAGGTTTTGTATTTATAAAAATACTTTGTTTTTTTGTGGAAGATTTATAAAAATGGGACGAATGCAATCAAACCCCAATATAAACTCGTTTTTATTGTTTTAATTGGAGTTGACTACTTTGGCATTGATATATTCGATGTTTTTAAATAAAGGGTTGCAACACTGGCTTTCGCTGCGTCTACACTCCAAACTAAAAAGAAGAAAGAAAAAATTATTTCTGTAATTTAATACCCATTTTTTGAAGACGTTTAACAAGCATTTCAACAGCTGTGTAGACTTCTTCTTCTGATCGAGTACCCGTACAGACAATCTGTCCGTTTGAGAAAAGTAAAAATGTTGCTTTGGCTTCCATCAATTTATACACAAGACCGGGAAACTGCTCTGGCTCATATTCTGTGTTTTCAAGTTGCATGGCAAGATTGTTCAAATTTAATTCCATGTTAATTTTACCGGACGCAACAACATTTTGAATTTTAATTTGTGGTTTTATTGTGATTTTGATATTTATCTTTTCTAGTGCTTTGATAATTTGTTGAATACTTTCTTCAACTTTTTTGAGTGTTCTTGCACCAGTACAAACAACTTTACCACTTGAAAAAATAAGAGCGCTTGTTTTTGGGTCTTTAATCCGTAACACCAAGCCCGGAAATTGTTCTGGGTTGTATTCAGTATTTGGCAATGTTGCTGCCATTTTCTCCAAAGGAACATCATGTTCTAAGGATGTTGATACAACGATATTTACAATATCGAGCTTTTCGTATGATTTTTTTGTTTCTGCCATTCTAATCCCTACTGGTCAATTAATACGTATAAGAATGATTCTTTTATTTATAAAGGTTTCATTTATAAAGAAATCAGTTTATTTATAAACCACCCCTTTATTTCCTGTGGAAACATTTAAATTCTTACCAATATTTTACTAAAACATGGGACAATATGTGTACAGTATTGCTATTGCGTTTGGAATATGCCTTGCGTGGCTTTTATTTTTAACATTTTTCTTTCCAACATATGAAATATATCAATTTTTTGCACAAACTCCGGTTGAATCAGAACAAGCAATCGCTGATCATCAACAAATTACGTATTATTTACTGGGAATGCAACCGCAATTAAATGCATCACTGTATACGCAGCGTGAACTTATTCACATGCAAGATGTACGATTTTTATTTTGGCTTGCAATTTCCCTAGTGCTTTTCATAGGTGCGGTTCTTTGGTTTTCTCGTCAATATCATTCTCACAAAGTATACCAAAAGGTTGGAATATTGCTTGTCGGTGTGCCCTTCGCTTTATTGTTTTTCTCAATTGCTTTTTTTCAAACAGTCTTTACGTGGTTTCATAAGCTTTTATTCACAAATGATTATTGGCTTTTGCCAACAAATGCGCACCTACTTGGGCTGTATCCCGAATCCTTTTTCTTTTCTTTTGCAATTCTTTGGATGACAAGCTGTGTTGCTACAGGCCTGTTACTGACTGGTGTGACTACTGAGAATTTGAAAAGTGTTGTATTGAAAAAAAGTAGTAAAAAGACGTAAGATATATAAAGTAGTATGAACGAAAGTGATATAGCTTTCAAAAATTTATTTGTAAAGTAAAAAAAAGGGGTGACAAAGAAAATGATTGTTAAAGAAGAATTTATGAGCAAATTGCGTCGATATTTTGGACTTAATTTGTACGAAGTGAAAATATGGACTGCGCTATTATCACGAGGTGTGGCGACAGCAGGAGAATTATCAGATATTGCTGATGTTCCGCGAAGTAGAAGTTATGATGTTCTTGAATCGCTAGAAAAAAGTGGTTTTGTTGTTATGAAAATTGGAAAGCCAATTAAATATATTGCGGTAGATCCAATGGAAGTAGTAGAGCGTGTGAAAAAAAATGTTCACACGAGTGCAAAAGAAAAAGTAACAAATTTAGAAAATCTCAAATCAACAGATGTTTTACAAGAATTAAAATCATTACATACACAAGGTGTTGAACTCGTTGAACCTTCGGATTTAAGTGGCTCAATTCGTGGTCGACATAATCTATACAGCCATCTTGAATTAACAATTTCAGGTGCAGAAAAGACAGTGACTATGATGACAACAGCACCAGGTTTGATTCGAAAAGCAGAAAGTCTGCGACCTATTTTTGAAAAAATCAAAAAACGGGGCGTTGTTATTCGCGTAGCGGCACCATTAACAAAAGATTGTGCAAATGCAGTGGCAGAACTTGCAGATGTTTGTGAAGTGCGTCACACAGATGCAGTTGTCGGTCGATTCACGCTAGTAGACTCAAACGAATTAGTGTTTATGGTGATGGATTGCTCGCAAGTACACCCGACATATGATGTAGGAATTTGGGTAAATACGCCATTTTTCGCACAAACGCTAGAAAACTTATTTGAGCTTGCTTGGAAACAAATGAAGCCGGCGAAAGATGTTATTAAAGTAAAGGCCTAGACCTTTACTTCTTTCCAGTAATAACAAAACGAAACATTTATATTTTCTTTCTTAATTCTTATTTTTATGCACAGAGCCGGACACACTATTTTACTTCCTGAGCAAGTTATGTATGATAAAGAGTTTGCAAAAGTGTTGTATAAAAAACGCGATAAACTATCAGAACTAGTTTCTTGCGATAAGAATTACGACTCGGATCGGTTTAAAAAACTTGCAAATCGAAGAAATCAAATTATGGAAATTGCCGATTATTATGCCGTTAAGATTGAAAGAGAAGACCCGAATGATTCGAGAGGGTTAGCTAAACGAATAAAAGATGCTTGGGCTCAACTCGATTCTTTAGATACAACAAAAGATCCTATTTGCCATTCTCACGTAATTGGCGTTCTTCGAAATCTCACATATGGTGCGAGCCAAAGGCATCCTCACGGGTATAGGGATGGTGATTTCGAATTAATCGTAGCAAAAAGATTATGTGACAATCAGAAAAAAATATATAGTCTCATGGATTCGTTTTTATATTTTGCAAATGGCATACGAGATCCTTTAAAAAAAGCTCTTTACCTTCATATAGGAATTGCTCATCTTCAACCTGGTTTAAATGGAAATAAAAGGGCCGGCCAGTTATTAAGTGATAAGGTTTTAGATAATATTGGGTTTCCTATTCCGTTTATTCCTGAGGTTGAGCATGAGTATTATTCACAGATTTTATATAAAGCATCCTGTCAAATAGATTTACAAACACCAGAACAAATGCCTGCAGTACGTGAGGCTGCTAATTATCTATTGCAAAGAATATCGGCAAGCATTGATCTTTTAGGAGAATGTTCCCAAATAAATTCGAAAAAGAGCAGTATTGTCAAAGCGCATGAGGAAATTTTTAGTTAGGCCTTTTTTTTCTTTTTAACTGTTTTTTTGGTTGCTTTTTTTACAGTCTTCTTTGTTGTTGCTTTCTTTTTCGTAGGGGTCTTTTTCACCGTCTTTGGTGTATCAGAACGTATAATTGGTCTTGTCTGCAATTCTTCTTCTAATTGCGACAATTCTTTTTCTAATTCTTGTATTTTTTGAGAATTATCTTCTTGAATGAGCATCTCACCTGTTTCTGGACACTGGTAATTAAATTCAATTGCTTTTTCAAATGTGAGTCTCACAGCTTTTGATGGACCAGAAAAAAACACATTCGATTTTTCACGATGAATTCGTTCAATAAGTGCTTCTTTTCGTTTTCGTTTAATTTCCCAGAACTTGTGCTCAATGTCAATTGGATTAAATGTCCAATAATAAATATACCAGCCTTTTTGCTTGTCTTTTTTTCGTGTAAAACTCACTAAATTGTGATCAAGTAGGCGGTAGAGCATATTTCGAATATAATTTATTTCTAGTTCAAGGTCATTTGCAATAATAAATTCTGAGATATTTTTCTTTCCACGCAGATATTCAACTAGTTGAATCGTATCTTCTCCCGCAATTTGCGTGATTACCTCGTTGCTCACCTGTTTTGTTATTTTCATAATGCTGAACTATATATACGGACATATGGCTTTTTAAAATCGACCATCCCTCGTCACTACTAACTAGTAAATTAAACCGAATCTTTATAAATGTTTCTATTTGTTGTAACTTTTCAGGGACATTTAGAAATGCTCGAGTGAGCAACCGTGCTCCATAATGTATTTTTCTTGGATGATGTAGTTTTTCTCTGTTTTTAATAACTGTGAAACTAAGATCATCATCCAAGGTTTTCGAAAAAATTTGACAGCTATCCATGGTTCTGCCCCGAATTGTCGACTAAAATCAACAAATAAATCAATAGTTTGGCAATCAAGGTATCTGGACGTACCTTTGACAATTTTACACTCAATTGAGAGGATACGAAGCCCATTTCCTGCTAAAATATCTGTTGAGGGGGTTTTTGTGTTTCCCGAACCTGCTATACGAATAGCAGCATACCCTTTTTTTTGGAATAAATGAACAAGTTCCCGTTCTGCGCTAATTCCTCGGCTCTTTTGCGACATAATCGGTATACGAACGAGTCTCTTTTTAAATCGTTCGAAATATTTTATAAAGAGTGTTTGTTTTGTGCAAAACATGCGTCAAGCAATATTGACAATAAGCGTTTTTGTGGTTTTTTTTGCAACCATACTGTACTTTTTTTCTCCGACACTTCCCTATGTAACAGACCAATCATATGATGTATTACGAAACATAGAGTCGATTGAAAAAACACAGCAACCTTTATTTTTTGACTCGCAAAGTCAATTAGGAAAAGAGCGTGTTTTGAATCCATTTAGTTATTATGTGCTTTTTTTTGTCCAAAATATTTCTTTTTTTTATAAATTCCTCATAGGTGCCTTGTTTTTTGTAGGATTCTTTTATGCAAAACTTCATCTTAATCGTATATTTTTACAAAATATCGTCGCGATTTTATTTGCAACCACTCCTCTTTTTACTCTTTACGCGATTCGAACAATTTCTCTTGAAATACTTGCAATTTTTTTCGGGTTTGTTAGCTATGTTCTTTTTTTATATTGGCTTCGTAACAAAGCAGTATTTATACCACTCTTGCTCGTTACTGTAGTAGGTTGTTTTATACATCCTATTTTTGGACTATTTTTATTTGCAAAAGCTGCATATTATGTGAGTACGATTTTATTAAAGCGCTCTGAGAAAAGAGTCAAAGAATATGTCTTTTTTACTACACTTTTTTTTATTGTGAGTCAATATTTTTTGTATTATAAAGCGATTATGCACCATGGTTTTACTGTGTTTTGGCTGGATACTAATAAATCATATTTACTTGATGTTTTGATAGTTTTCCCGCAATTTGGTCTTTTAGCAGTTGTTTTAGCAATGATTGGTGTATATTGGTCACTAAAAAAAGATTTTTCCCATACAACCTATTTACACTTATCACTCATTGTTTGTGCACTTGTCGCATCACTCACATATATCATTTCTGGAGATTTTTTTCTTATTATCACAGTATTAGCTGGTGTTGCGTTATTACCACAATTTTTTTCACATTTACAAACGCATTTATTTACAACAAAGTTTTCCTCAAAGCGTTTTTTTATTGCAAAAACAATAGGTTTTTTCCTTGTTTTATTTATGATAATTCCAGCTTTTTCGTATCCTTTTTTACTTTCCGATCACAGAAATGACTTAAAAGAACCACTTTTGTGGATAGAACAAAATACGTCTGAAGAATCAGTCGTTCTTGTGTTTAAAGAATATGCGTTTCAAACGATGTATTATGCAAAGAGAGCAACTGTAATAGATCGAGATCCCATTTTGTCGGTAGGGTATGCACAAAAAGATATTCTTCTCACACAATTTTTTCAAAGTTATTTTGCTGGACAAGTTCGTTCTATTTTCACACAATTAGGCATCATAGAAAGACCGATTTATGTTCTTTATTTACCTCAAATGGGTGTACAGTCCGAAGTTCCCATTTTAAACGGATCCTGTTTTGAGAAGAGAATTGAGGGGGTGTACGAGTATGTTTGCTAAAAAAACCCTTTTGCTTTTTGGTTTTATTACATTCGCATACACACTTCTCGTTAGTTTAGTGTATGTGCTAAGAAATGGAAATATTATTTATGATGTTGCAAGTTACTATATATTGCGTGTAGTCGAACATAATTGGCTCTATGATCATCTGGGCTTTGGCGGGGTTGACATACCTGTTTCACTCACCCGATTATTAATGAAGGGAATTGATGCTTCATTTAGTTATTTTTGGTTCCAGATTTGTTTAGGTTTGATTGTTTTGATCCTCATCATGTTTTTGTTACAAAAAGAACAGATTTCCTTTTCTCTTAGTGTGATGACATTGCTCTTGTTTATAACAAGTTCAACATTTTTGTTTTCTTTGTTTAGCTTATCTCATTCGCTTATTTGGCTAGCATTATTATTGATTTTATATTTCTTACTTCGAGAAAAAAAATATTGGGCGGCCATAATTCTCACATTTCTCTTGCCATTTTTTGGTTTTGCATTATTTTTACTTCAAATAGTGCTTTATGTGTTTTTATATAATCGACGCGATCTTCTTTCCAAAAAACGACTATATACATACGGGTTTGCCACAATACTGGGGATGATTTTGTATTTCTTGTTCTACCTTTTCACAAATGGCTCCGTGCTTTCTTTGTTTTTGATTTCTTTTGAGGATTTTATAATCATTTTTACTGTTGCAAAAGGATTTTCGCTATTTTTGCTTATATTGTATGTGGCAGGGATATTCATACTCTGGAACCAAAAAACGCGCCGATTTTTATTAGCATCACTTGGAGTTTTTTTCATCTCCTTATTTTTTGTTGAAATAATTCTTTTGCACACATTAATAATGTCCATTATTGTGAGCTTTAGTTTGCAAAAAATTCACAAACACGCGTGGGAAAATCAAATTTTTTATTATGGCTCACTAGCTTGTTTATTGGTCTTTTTTGTCGGTTCGTTTTCTTTTGCAATTAGTTCACTTGAACAAGAACGACCTGAAGTTGGGGAATTACAGGCAATACAAGAAATTAGACCGGGGATGAAGGTACTCAGTTCACCGGAGAATGGTTTTTTACTGGAAAGTGCCGGTGCAAAAACATTTATTAACAATTTTCGTCAAGTACCGCACTATAGAGAACGAAAGTCACATTTGACAATATTTGACTCGACAAATTTGGAAGAATTGCATACCTTTCTTGATGATTTTTCCATAACACATATTTATCTCACTCCAAGTATGAAAGAGCAGTATTGGTTTGGGATGCAAACAGGGATGCTTCGTTTATTAGAAGATGAGTCTTTTGAACGAGTGTACAATCAAGATGGTTTTACCATATACACATACCGTAGATCTACACTTGCTAGCGAATAATCGCATATTTACAAATAACATAGAGTGCTCGAACACCATCTTTCCAATTTATTTTTTTTCCTTGTGCATAAGTTCTTCCATAATAAGAAATACCGACTTCGTAAATTCGAATATTTGGAATTCTCGCTATTTTTGCAGTAATTTCAGGCTCAAAGCCAAAGCGTTTTTCTTTTAATTTTATTTTCTTTAGCAAAGGTGTTTTGAACACTTTGTAACACGTTTCCATATCAGTGAGATTTAAGTTTGTGGTTAAATTGGAACAAAAAGTGAGAAATTTATTTCCTATTGTGTGAAAGAAAAAGAGTATTCGGTGAGGTTTTCCGCCAATAAATCGGGAACCATAGACAACATCTGCAAAGCCATCTAATATGGGTTGCAAAAGAAGGGGATATTCATTCGGGTCATATTCTAAATCTGCATCTTGAATAAGAATGTAATCTCCAGTTGCGTGTTTGATACCTGTGTGAATGGCTGCCCCCTTTCCTCTGTTTTTTGTGTGAGTATATAGTCGTAATGTGAATGCTTTTTTTGGCTTATATTCTTGAATTTTTTTAATTGTTGCATCGGTAGAGCCATCATCCACAATAATAATTTCTTTTTCTAGTGGCAGGGAAACTTGTGAAATTTTATCAAGAATGGTTGTGATTGTCTTTTGTTCATTATAACATGGGATGAGTATGCTCAGTGTTTTTTTACTATTCATATTTACCACCAAATACCCCGATTATCATCTATTTGCCACCCCTCGCCATGCAAGAAGTTACAACCACTTTCTATGAGTCCGTATTTATTAAAGAGAATAAAGCAAGGGTTTATATTAATTGTGACATTCTGGTTTATTTGAACCCTTGCCTTTATTTCTTCTAAATAGGTTTGTCTGTAGGGAGTAAATTCAATACAATTTGATGTTCCGACAACATATACGCGAGAATCATTATAGAGTATGGGAAGCGTTTGCATAAATTGTGCGTCATTTACATAATCTGGCTCTCCTGAATTTGGAAATAATACATGTATGGGTGTTTGTTCTTGATTCATTTGGAAGCTAAAGTCGTCTTTATGTAAAAATGGAGCAGAACCTTGACCTAAATAATTGAGATATGGCCATGCGTTGGAGTGGATTTGACAATGTGTGAGGTTGAGTTGCTCGAGAACAGAGATACTGTGCTCATATAGTTGTTTTGAGTCGTAATGCTGATGTTCAAGTAGTACATACACCATATTTAATGAAAAAAAGAGTATTGCAAATACTGTCCACCATTTTTTTTGAAATTTTACTTTTTTTGCTAAAAATTCAAAACCAATGTAGCCAAAATAAACAACCCCGACAGTGAGAAAAAAAAGATACCTGGAAAATTTAAAAGGGGTTGTTGCGTAGCTGTAAATGGTATACGCTCCAAGAAAAATCATGAGCAATTGCATTTGATATTTTAATAAAAATACATACGCTTTTTTCCAAGTAATTTTTTTATTTACAAGTTTTTTTCCTGAGGAAAATAAAATGACAAAGACAACAATCACACCAATAAATACAAACGGTGTAAGAACATGACTCGCCTCAAAAAAATGAGAAAAAACTACTGGTTGTGTGATCTCTCTTCGGGCAAGTACATTGAGCGCGTATTGGTTGGTAATACTTGCAAACATATGTCCAAAAACAAAGTAGTTGTATATGAGCCATGCGCCAAGAGTCAGTCCAAAGCCAATGCAGGCAAAGATAATTTTTTTCATTTGAAAATGAAATAAGAGCAGTGGAAATAAAGCCAGTCCCGTATATCGGCTTAATGCACTCAAACCAAGAGCAACACCCGAAATCATTTTTCCCCCTGTGATGCCTGCAATTGCTATAAGTAAAAACGCTAGCGAAAGCATTTCTGTTCCAATAAAAAGTCCGTGGATAATAACATATGCATTTAAGAAAAAAGCGTATGTGAGTGTGAGATGAAAGCGTGTTACCAAGCTAAAAAGGTATACGGAGTATGCATAGAGAATACAAACAAAAATGATAAAAAGTATTTGAGCAAATTCCCACGTTGTCAGTACACCAAAAAGACCCATCAGAAATGATGCTAGCGGTGGCCTTCCAATTTCAAAATAGAGGCTTTGATCAAAATAAAATTGTGCGTTTAATAAATAAACAACAAAATCCCAGGAAATATTTGTTATTTGTTCATATAAAAAATAGATTGTAGAGAGAAAAAACAGAACAAGAAATGACCAGTCTTTTTTGCAGAATTTGAAAATTTGTTTTTGGAGTGTCATTGTGTTCGATTAAGTGCGTTCTGTATTCGCGTCAAATCAGAGTGGCCTTGTAAGGTGATATCAAAATTAATAATGAGGGCGGGGAGTTGTTCAATTTCAAAGAAATCATAAAAATATGAAATGGATGGCGTGTATCCATAATCCATAGGGATAATCAAAAGCTTATCTTGAAGTGGTTCAAGTTCATTCCCTTGTGCACGCGCTTGCCCGGGGTTATTTCCATCAAAGAAAAATAAAATGACGGGTGTTTGAAAGTCACATTCTTGTTGAAATCGCTGCAGTTCCGCATAAAAAATAACTTGGTTGACATTGTGTCGTTGTTTAAGTAAATCATAGCGTCTGCTTGAGTCTGCACCCTCTTGTTCCATTTGGTCTAGTCGTATTCCACTCTCATGAATACGCGACGCAAGTGAGTTTATATGTGTGCTTTGGCAAGTGTCGATGTCAAAATGTTGTGTAAATGTCAAATATTCGTTTAAGCTTCGCATATCTAAATATAAATTTTCAATTTCAATTTCAAGATCACTTACTGTGGAATCACCAGAAAAAACGCCAAGTAAAAATCCAAGTATGAATGCAAGAATGAGTGCAAAGAGAATATTTATGCTTTTTTTCTTGTAAAACACTTTTTTCTTTTTCATTTTTTTGTACCCCAGTCATATTTTCGTTTTTGTAGTTCTAAGTACAAACTTCGCGGAATGATGTATACATACATGTAGTTATAAACGAGTATATATAAAACTACTGCAACTATTTTTTTCACCGTATGTGTTGCAAAAAAACGACTATTGTAGAATGTGAATGTTGTATATATAATAAATAAAACTATGCTGATGAGAATAATAATCGGGACGAGTAGCGTTACATTGAGCGTGAGAAGAATTTGTGAGAGTGTGCGAAATTCAAACCAAACAATTAAATCGGGTGTGTTTATGAGTTTAAATACAAATTCGCTTATTCCTCGAACTATATTATATCCGAGAATACTAATTGCGCATAAAAGAAGAAAAATTCCTGTGACTGTTATGGGAAATTCAAACCAGCCAAAAAGCCCATGTTTTTTATTAAAGTGTATGTCTCTGTGTTTGAGGTGTGTTTGAAAAAACCCGCGAAACCACCGTATTCGCTGCTTGATAATGAGGGAAAGTGAATTAGGGGTTCTTGTAAAGACTAAGCTATCGTGGGCATATTCGATGAGATAGCCATTTTTTTTTAATCGCACGCCAAGTTCAAAATCTTCTGTTAGATTTTTTGCATCGAAGCAACCTATTTTTTTAACAATATCGGTTTTATATACGCTTAAAACACCTGGCGCAATATGTAAGAAGCGAAGGCTTGCTGATATGGCTCGCATAAGCCCGACCACAAGGTATTCAATTACTTGAATTCGCTCCAGTACATTAGCATTTTCATTTTCGGGCTTGAGTTTACTCATGACTGCGCCAATAGGTTCTTCTCTTTTGATAGAAAACATTTTGACTGCATTTTTGAGACTTTTTTTACTAATGGTGCTATCTGCATCAAGCACTGCAAATAAAGGGGTTGTAATTTGTTTGAGTGCAATATTCATTGCTTGCGCTTTTCCTTGATTTTTTTTGAGTGTTAAGAGCTTGACTTGAGGATGTTTCAAGTAAGGTTTAACTATTTGTTCTGTTTTATCTTTTGAGGCATCGTTTACAATGACAATGTGTATTTTCGCACCATATTCGAGTTTTAAGCAGCTCTCTATCGTTCTTGCAATTCCTTGTTCTTCGTTATATGCAGGGATAAGAATAGTAACTTCTGGGTATTTTTTTATAGAAGGAGAAGAATATTGTGCTTTTAAAAGCGCCAATATATAGAAAGTGATGATATAAAGATTGATAAAAATTATGACTGTAACGATGGTTTCAATCATTCTATTTGCCTCATACGCTCAAGTTCTTGTGTAAGTCTTCCCGGACCGAGTGTTCCTTGGCCGTGGTGGGTGAGATTGCCAAAGACGATGGAATTATGTTGTGTGATATTATAGTTTTCCAGTAAAAAATGAACCATGGGTTCGTTTCTAAAATTTAAATCGATAGTATAGACAATCACTTCATTTCGATAATTGAGTGCAAATTGCTGGACGTGGAGTGCTTGTGGATTAAAACCGGTAATATCCCCGTCAAGAAAAAAAAAGAGTGGTTTGAGTTGCTGCTCACAAAGTCTATTATGTTCATAGAGTTTATTGAGATTTTCTAATTGTGCAATTAAATATTCTCTTCTTTTCAAATCATGTTTTTCTAAATTAAAGGTGAGCATGCGTTGTCGAAAGCTCGTCAAGTCAACGGCAATAAGTTTATTATCTTCATATTCTTCTAAAATATATTCTTTGCTAAATGCACAGTCCGTTCTGCCCACGCGTTGATAGAATGCGTTTGTTGCAAGAAAAGATTCGTGTTTTAAATTTTGTATTTGTGTTTGTTGCTCAAGTTCTGTGACCCTCCAAGAATCTAAAAAGAGGGTAAGTCCAAATGTGAGTAAATAAACGATGAGAACGACAATCCCTGCTTGAAAAAAAAGGAGTTTTCTATTCGTTTGACTTATCATAAAGAAAGGGTTTTTTGCCCCTTTTTAAACATTTCTTAAAACTTTTATTTTTAGGCAAAAAAATGATTTTGCATCCACTATCTTTTTAAATGTGAATGCGATTTAGGGCACATATGGAAATCCTTTCTCTCTTTCAAATCCCGATTGTAAATAGATTCATTCGATTTTTTATTGTCGGAGGTAGCGGTGTTTTCTTAAATTTACTCGTCACTGCCTTTTTTTTTTACTTCGTGCTTCCTGAAAACTTGTTTTATATCTCTTCAATTATAGGGACGGCTGTAAATGTACTATATAATTTTACTTTACATACAATATTTACATTTCAAACAAAAAAACACCATAAGTCTCGGTTTGTTCTTTTTGTTGGGTATACTCTCGGGCTTGCAACAATACAAGAGACATTAATTGCAGTGATTACGCCCTATATAGGGGTTGAGTTTTTTCTCATCATTAAAGCAGTTGTTATTCTTTGCTTTTCCATACTTACTTTTTTAGTGTTTCATTTTGTACTCTTTTCGAGAAACATCGAGCAAAAGTTCTAAGAGTTATTTTCAAACAATATTGTGACACTTTTAGCGACATCCGGAGTGATTTTGGCATGTGCGTGTGGGTATATGGACCATTGAGTCTGTGTCTGATCGTTAAAGAAGGTGACTTTACAATCCAATAGTTTACTAAATTCTTGCCAGTGATTGAGAAGAAATTGTACATTTTGCTTTGTATTTTTACAATAAATATGGGTATTTGTTACATTATTGAGTGTTTCTTGAACGGTAATTGTTTGTGTCTTTGATTTTATTTGTACATTAAACTCATGCTTTCTTTTTTTGATGATTGCATTTCTTGTTGCGTATTTATACCGGAGATATTCGTAGATATGGTCGTAAAAGGCATCGCTCATGGTTTATTTTGGTTTGTTCGTGTTTAAAAAAGTTTTTTATAGGGGGGATGTTCTCCCTTTCCTATGCATAATCAATCTGCACTGGATTTGTACTATATGTTGCAAGAATTAGACTTGCAAGGAGCAAAAATTGATCAAGTCTATCAATATGAGCAAAAATTCTTTGTCATTCGTTTGCATAAAAGCGGTCAAGGGAAAAAAGAGTTGGCAATTTGCCTTCCAGATGCTCTCTTTTTAACAGAATTTCGACCAAGTGCACCACAAGCAACATCATTTTGCTTGTATCTTCGAAAAAAACTCTCCGGTTCTTTTGTTGATTCTGTGACTCAACTGGGCTTTGATCGGCGAATTCTTTTTACGTGCAAGCGTTTTGATTCGTACATGTATTTGATTTTAGAGCTTTTTGATAAGGGAAATTTGATACTATGCTCAAAAAATGAAAAAGGAGACTTTATTATTGAATCAGCAGCACAGCAACAAGTCTGGTCTGATAGAACAATCAAAAAAGGAGAAGTGTATGCTTTTGAACCTCGCCCATTTGCGCATGAACTCACAAAAGAACGATTTGAAGAGCTAGTGTTTGAAAATAATACAGAACAACTTGATGAGAACACAAAACAACGCGCAATTGCCTCAAAACTTGGTCTGGGGGGCTGGTATGCAAAACTCGTTGAACCAACATATGAAGGTGTCTGCTCACTTTTTACAAAACAATTATCGCCACATTTACACGGCTCACGAGTCGTTCCTTTTGCTATAGATTCTACAAGTCAACCCCTAGAATCAATGAGTGCGGGTTTTGATCAACAGTTTGAGAAAGAACAAGCCCAAGAACAAAAACCAAAAGAGCATCCGCAATTAAAAAAATTGCGCGCAATTATACAAGCACAAACAAAGCAACAAGAACAATTAGAAAAGACTATTGAGCAATCCACACAAATTGGTGAGTATATTTATGCAAACTTTGAAACCGTGCAAGAAATTTTACAATCAGCCAAATTGAAAAAAAAGCACCCGCTCATAAAAAAACAAGATGGGTTTACAGTACAGGTTCAAACTGAATCGGAGTGATGATATGATTTTTCAAAAACGATATAAAAAATGGGGCTTTGAACAACCAAAGACAATTCAAATAGAAAAGACGCTTCGCATCCATTCTTTTACCAATAACGATAAAGAAATTCTTCAAGATTTAGATTCAAAAATTCTTGTGAAAAAAATTTCGTACTTGCCCCACGGATATACGGTGCAAAGCCCATTCTCCCTTGCAAGTTCCAAACAATATATTCTTGGTCAACTCTATATTCAAGACGCCGCGTCCCAAGTGCCTGTTGCATTACTGGATCCAAAACCAGCAGATCGAGTATTAGAAATTGGTGCAGCTCCTGGAGGAAAAACGACACAGCTTGCACAGCATATGAATAATCAAGGAGAAATTATCGCTGTTGATATTCGCGCTGATCGTATACGAAAACTTATCTTTAATCTTGAACGCTGTGGCGTGACAAATACTTCGATTATTCACGAAGATGCTCGATATTTAGATTGTGGGACATTTGATAAAGTATTATTGGATGCTCCATGCTCGGGTAATTATGCAATTGATCCACAGTGGTATTCAAAACGCACACTTGAAGATGTGCAAACACAATCATTGCTCCAAAAAGAACTCGTTGAAAAAGCAATCTCTGTTCTTAAACCGGGTGGGATTTTATTATATGCGACCTGCTCCCTTGAAATAGAAGAAAATGAGCACGTTATTGAATGGGCTCTCTCCACATTACCGGTAACACTAATTCAACCGCAATCACCCATCGTTGACATTGCAAAGCCTGGTTTAACACAATTGACAAAATATTGCTTGCGATTTTGGCCAACACTTACAAAAACTCAGGGTTTTTTCGTTGCGATACTTCAAAAGAACGAAAAATAGTACTCTGATGTAGTAAACAAACTTTATATATCAAAAAAGATAAAATTACTAAAAAGAGGGTTTCAATGGGTTTTTCACTATTTAAAAAAAAAGAGGACAAAGATTCTTCCAAGAGTGCTTCGCAGCAAAATGCGCCAAATCCAGCAGTAAGCGAGCAAGTTCCACCAAATGATTCAGTTTCAAGTTTACCACCGCTTTCTCAAAATAAGGAAAGCCAACCAAACACGCAACCTGCACCACAAGCGCCGGTGAATTCTCAAGAACAACCTACTGACATTCCAGGTGTGCCAAATACACAATTTTCATCTGATCCGAAAGTACCATCATTTGATGCATCACAATCTTCTGTAACGGGAGATTTGGATGTGGAGCCACCGGTTCCTGATGAACTTCCAGATTTACCTTCATTTGATTTTTCTCAATTAGATAGTGAGCAAAAACCACAACCTGCAGAGCAGCCAGAACTGCAGCCAGTTGAGCAACCTGAGCCTGAAAAACCACCAGAGCTAGAACCTGAGCCACAACCGCAAGCACCATCCTTAGATTCATTCCAAGCTCCAGAGCCAGCACCTCAAGCAGAAGCACCTACAGAACCATTCAGCGCCCCTTCCTTTGATCCAAAAAAACCTGTTTTTTTACAAACTGAACAGTTTGAAGTCGTAGCTACTAATTTACAGGAAATAAAATCAGATGTTTCACATATGCAACAAGTAAATAATCACATACAAGGGGTTCATTCTTCTTTAGATAATCAAATGGAATTAATGAAGCAGATGATAACAGTTATGATTCAAAAAACAGAGGGAATCGAACGAAAACTATTCAAAAACATAGGGTGATGATATATGGAAAAAATGCCGGTATTTATTAAAATTGACGAATATAAAGACGTGTTGACATTGGTACAGGATTTACAATCAAAGTCACAGGAAGCAAAAGCATTGTTACAAAAAATTGTGGATTTAAAAAATTCAGAAGATACGGAATTAGAAAGTTGGAGAATGGGCTTAGAAGACATTGAGGCAAAGATTCAGACATTGACAAACGCACTTCAAGATCCAAAACAATAAAATGAAAAAACGAAAAATACCTGTAAAAAAGAAGCGAGCTCAAAAAAAAAGTGAACCATATTATGTGAGCTTGCAAGATCCAAAAGATGTGTATAAATGTTTTTTGGAATGTACTCATGGGTATTTGACAAGTTTAAAACAATTTGAAAAAGTTAAAAAACTTTCTATACAAAAAAAAGAACTATCCTCTGAATTCATAAAGTTAGTCACGCAGATAGCGTCTGCAGTAAACACACTTAACAAGAAATTACCAAAACATAAAATTTCAACAAAAAAGTTCGAAAAAACAATTGCACAACCAAAACCAGTTGTACAAAAAGTAAACACTTCAAGAGCCATGTCCGAACTTGAAAAACTTGAGCATGAATTAGCAGAAATTGAGTCAAAGCTTGGTAATTTATAATTTCTTTTTTTTCATTAATTATTGATGGTAATATCAAATATTTTCATTTGTAAACCAAGTTCTTTGAATTTTGCTATTACTTCTTTTTTATATTTTGGTTCAATAAAAAAAGTCCCTCGTGCAATTTTCTCAAAAGGTATATCTGAGAGTATGCCTTTTCGTTTATAGATATATTTGCCATGATTGGAACTATCCGTATATCCATAAATTTTCCTTGTTATTTCGAGAGCATTTTTTCGACCACTTAACGAGTATGCGACGAGTGTTCTTTTCATAATGTGGTGTAAATAATAAAGGTATATAAAGTTTACGTATATTATATACGTAAAAAGAAACATTGACTCCGATCGAACCTTCCTTACAATCATTGAGAAAAAATGCGGGAAGAGGGGTTCGAACCCTCGTAGGCGTAAGCCAACGGTTCTTGAGACCGCCCCGTTTGACCGCTCCGGCATTCCCGCAACTACACAAACAAGGGATTTCTTTTTAAATATTACTGATTTTCCTTCAAAAAAGACGGGGTCGTGGTCTAGCTTGGTATGATTCAAGGCTGGGGGTCTTGAGGTCGGGAGTTCAAATCTCCCCGATCCCATCTTTAATTAATTCCAAATGTGTCTAAGAATTCGCCTATCATTTTATATCGTGAGAGAAATTCAAATCCCTTCTCTGTTAATTGATAGGAGCGCGATGTTTTTGTTTGTACTTGGACAATTAAATCATTTTTTTGCAATTCTGCTAAGTATTCATTCATCATAGTATGTGATAAATTCGCTTTATACATAATGTGCGTCGGTTTAATACGACCATTTTTTGCTTGAATGGCTCGCAAAATATCCGCAATTACTTGGATTTTATCCCGTTTTAGTGTTTTTTTCGCCGCCATACGAGTAGGATGTTTGTTAAGATTATAAAGTATGCGAATAATTCAAGAAAATGTCCAGTTATATAAATTGCTGGTGAAGAAAAAGCGATTGCATACAAGCTACGGGCTAAAAATAATAGTATAAATGTGGAAAAAACAGAACGAACTCGGCATTTACTTATTGCACCCAATTGTTTATATTTTGTGATAAATCGACTGTAATAATATGCAACCATAAATAACAAAAGTGCGGCACTTAAACTGTTAAAAACAGTAAGGTTAAGACCAAAGATAAATAATGGTGTAAGAACAAGCGCACTTAAAAGAACGAGAACAGAGTAATTTTGAATGCGAAATGTCATATGTGCCAAGGTGACGATTCCTAGCAAGTAAAGAATCATATACATATACAAAAAGCTCGCTATGAAAAGAATCCCGTATAGGCCGTGGGACGCATGTGCGAGTGCGAGAAGTCCAAAACCAATCCCTAAAAATTTGGATTGTTGACTTTTACATAAATAATACACATAAAAGGCACTCATGGACGCAAATAAAAGTAGTAAAAAGAATATTCCTTCAAATATAATCCCGTATGATAAAAACCATTGTGGAAAACTTAAAAGTGACGGCATTCTATAGGGTTTGTAGTTTCTCTTTAAAAAACTTATAGATAATTCTTCTAGAAATATCTTTACTTGAGTATTTAAATCTCTAACACTACATACTTAGTAGAGGTGATACAATGAGCATGATTCGATATATGTTAGCAAAGTCCAGTTTTGTCATTTATTCCAAATTGAGTGGGAAGGTTCCGTAAGTGTTTTTTTCGCTTTTTCCCCTTTCAATTGCACAATATTTTATATTTACAAGTTTGTGCAAATAAAAATGCGCAAGATTGCAAAGTGGAAAACATCCCTGCGGACTGATAACCCTCAGCAATATTAGGTTTTCTCATAAAAATTTATAAAGGATTTCTGCTAAAACTCGCATATGAGCAAAGATTTCCAATCACAGATTCCTTTTATTTCTATCGTTGCTATTGTAGCAATTGTCGCGATTGTTGGTTTGTTGCAAAATGGTGGTGGATTTAATTTTTTGTCAGATCGCTC
>JBLKOU010000015.1:0-24409 GCA_047603125.1 Candidatus Woesearchaeota archaeon
TTTAAAAATGTATTGATTCGAAGAAACGACAATTACATGTTTATACTATCACTAACTAAACCTCAACTATCTTTTTAAAGACAAGATAGTCAAAACTTCCGTGAACAATCCAATACTCTATCTATTTAAGAAATGGTGGCGTTTTTCAAAAGGAAATAGAAAAAACGTTGTCTTATACATTTCACTCTTTACCATAGGACAAGCATTTTCATTCTTTGAGCCCCTCATCATTGGACTTCTGCTAAACACAATACAAGAACAGGGTGTAACGGACATACGACTCTTACTTGGAATTGCACTATTATATGTTGGTGCAAGATTTGGGTTCTGGTTATTTCACGGACCCGGCCGAATTATTGAAATTTCAAATGCGTTCCATGTTCGCGCACAATATAAACAATATCTACTTACTGGCGTGTTAAACCTTCCCCCTAAATGGCATACAGATAATCACTCCGGAGACTCTATTGATAAAATTGAAAAAGGAACGAGCGCGCTGTTTGAATTTTCCAATATTACTTTTGAAATATTTGACACCGTACTACGGTTTCTTGGTTCCTATCTCGCACTTATTTATTTTAATTTTCACACAAGTTACATCGTTCTCTTTTTTGTTATACTTACTATAATCACTATTTTACAATTTGATAAATATATTATTCCAAATTATCGCCAAATAAATCAGATGGAAAACACTATCGCCTCTAAAATGTATGACACTATAAGCAATATTACCACTGTAATCATTCTTAGAATTGAGCGATTAGTCTCTACCGACATCTACAAATCCATTATGAAACCCTTTCGACTTTTTCGAAAAAACAGTATTATTAATGAAACTAAATGGTTCACAGTATCAATGCTTACAACAGGCATGGTCTTTTTCGTACTTGGTTCGTATCTATATCAAGCGTATCTGACACAAAGTACTGTTATGCTCGGAACTATTTACATTTTATACGGATATGTTGAGCGAATTAACAATCTCTTCTATCGATTCACGCATAGATACGGACAAATTATCAAAGAATATGCAGCAGTTAACAATGCAGAACTTCTTGAGAAAAATTTTGTTAAACAAAAAACTGTCAAACGTATTCATTTTCCAAAAACATGGAAACGTCTGCTCATTCAAAATCTTAACTTTTCATACGATGGAAAATCTTCCGGCGCACTCCACTTAAACAATGTCTCACTCACGTTTAAACGAGGAGAAAGAATCGCCTTTATTGGAGAGAGCGGAAGTGGAAAGACAACTATGCTCAAAGTGATTAGAGGGTTATATCATTCGCCATCATATCAATTATTTATTGACGATCAACCAATTGCTCACGGATTCAAAGCAATCAAAGAAGACATTTCTCTTATTCCCCAAGATCCTGAGATTTTTAATGCGACTATCAGAGAAAACATAACCTTTGGCATACGACACAAACAAAGCACAATTCTCACGTACACCGACATGGCACGATTCACACAAGTTGTCAAGCGACTTCCTCAACAATGGGATTCATCCATTGTAGAAAAAGGAGTAAATTTGAGTGGAGGAGAAAAACAACGACTCGCTCTCTCTAGAGGGTTGCTTGCCTGCCAAGATAAACCATTTGTTTTACTTGATGAACCAACTAGTAGTGTTGATCCAAAAAATGAGCTTCTTATTTACAAAAGCATATTTAGAAAATTCAAAAGAAAAACGATTATTTCAACCATACATCGACTTCACTTACTCCCACTCTTCGACACAATATACATTTTTGATAAAGGAGAAATTGTAGCAGTTGGCTCATATAAACAGCTACAAAAAACATCACCTATATTTCGTCAGATCCTTAAAAAATATGCAAAATCACAAGAGATTGAATAAAAAAGTTCACCACTCTAGGCGAATTGAAAAAAACAAGTATCTCAAACCTATATCTTTATAAGTACTCGCAGGTACCTGTATTTATGACCGCACAAATTAAATTGACCCTAGACAACACACTCGCCAAAAAAATTAAAGCGACGGCAAAAGAGCTTGGATATTTAAGTACACAAGAATTTATTGTCGAGGCTGCAAGAAAAAGGGTTTTTATTATAGAAGGTATGAAAGCACTTCAAGGAATTAATCAGAATGAACCAAAAAAAATAACTGAAGAAGAGTATGAACAAATGATTTTAAACATCGAACAAGGAAAAAAATCACATACTTTCAGGAAGTTGAATTTGAATCGAATCCCCCGAGCATAAAAAATCTCGAATATTACGAGTGACAATATATCTCGCACCGGCTTTTTTTGCTAGAATTTCATGCAATCTGTCTTGCCAATGAGAAAAGACTTTAGCCTTTTGGACATCTTCTTTCGATTGCTCTACCCAAACTATCTTATTACATTCCACAAACCAATCTAGTAAGGACTGGATATGTTTATCTGAAGCATTTTTTTGCAATTCCACCAAAACCCAGTCAGAGATGACTATAGTATATGAACACTGAATACATTTTCTAAAAAACTCAAATGCAAAATCTCCTAAAGGTCTGAGCCTATCAACTCTATTAAATAGATAATCCAAATATACATTTGTATCCACATAAACCAATTGCGACATATGTATATCAAAACGCCCTTCACTTATCAACTTAAGTTTAAAATAGTGGAAAGATTTTCAATCACAAGAGATTAAATAGCTGTTTTGCATCAGTTTTCGAGGTAATGATAAATTCCCCGCCATGATTTTTCATTTTCTGTTCAAATTCATACACGCCAGAGTATGAAAGAACAACCCTCGTTTGTAAGACATCTGCCGGGTCACCTCTATTGCGACTTGTCGATAGTTCTTGTACACTAATAGACCAAATGCGAAATTGTGAACTGCCCATAAGCGATTGCAAGTATGTTTGAAAGTCAAGCGCTTTTGTAAAAAAGCAATCTTTTCCTTCCTCGTCATAATACGGACCATTTTGTAAGACTGTTTTTATGTGCGAGTCAGTTGATGCAAAACTCAAATGAAACTCGTGTTCATTAAAACGTGATAAGAAAACACAAAATTGCTCATAATCCATAGTACTCTCAAAAGGCGAGTATATTAAATACTTTTGGGTTTCTCCGAGTTTAACCTGAAAATAACAAAAGTTCGCTGCTCGAAGCTAATTGAAAAACACAAATTTTTCAAACTCAGAAAACTAGAAAGTTTTCTAGGTATCCCCGCCCTAAAGGGACGGGGTATTACACTTCTCACCTAATCGCGAACTTTTGAATTGAGAGTTTGCGGACTAAAGTCCGGGGTATTATACCCGCGAAACCCTCAATAAGATAAAAGAGCACCTTGCAGCCAGATAAGAAAATTCGGTGATTGTTTGAAAGTTTCTTTCAAACTTGAGGATGTGAATCCGAAAAGTTTGCAAGCGAATTTTCGCATAGCACTCAAAGCGGGACTCTTGAGTAAAATCTGCGTGCTCTTTTTGAGAAACAATTTTTGAATGAAGCAGGTTTCTCACCCACTACAACATACGTAATCGAGAACCTCATCTTCTTCGCAGACTCCCTAATACATCTTCCAAATTAGCTCGATATAATATTGTCGCCCTCACATCACTTGGCGTATACCGCTCTAATTCAATTTGAAGATGAATATTCCCAGGAATATACGATGGTTTCTTAATATCTGTTCTAAAACGCACATCATCAGAGAAGCGAACAATAATATCTCCGGAGACAGGTGTCTGCAAAGGAATTCTCATACGCGGAGCTAACATGTCAAATCGAAGCTGGACATTTTTTTGATAACCGTCATAGTCAAGAGACTGAATGTCTACATTTGACACTGCAAACTCAGTTTCTTTTTGAACATGATTTTGCAAACGATTTGCAAGTCGATCTACTGTTGTTATCCGCCTCGACTGCATTTCCCGCAATAATTCTTGCTCTTGATTTAACACATGTTGAGCATATAAACTATTCCTCACAGGTTGTGGGGGACCAACAAAAGAATCATCAACATGTTGGGACACTGCGTGAAATGGTAAGAGAAAAAGTCCAATTGCTGCCTTGTAATTCATGTGATTGTTTTTTTGTTTATTCTTTATAAAGCTGTCACACAAGATACGTTACGAATATATCATTATGGGCATATCCACCTGTTAGCCCAATCGTCCCACCAACACTGTACACCAGGCGGTTCAGTTGGAGGAGGATTCATTGAAGGTGAACCTGAACTGACTTGCTCATTCGAATTACTCTAAGAACAAACTTCCGTATAAGTTATTAGTCGGGTACCGTCAAAATATGTCAGTTCAGGTTTTGGCTGACAGGGACCACCAGTTTCCCAAAGACACCCTTCAAATTGGCGACACTCTTCATAAGTTGTCAAGTCAAGGCAAGCAAATGGATCTAAGTTACTAATCACACAGTCTTGAACAACCCCGTATATATTTTCCTGACCTTCGTTATGGCAAACGTCTCCTCGCCGAGTACTTCCAAAATTACTTTTTGCAGTTGAATCACACGGACCTTGAATAGTTTCATCTAATCTAAATAAAAGTGTATCACCATTATCAGATGAATCCAATGAAATTCCTTGTTTTGCGTCTTTGAGAACTTGCATTGCTCTGTTTAAATCCATATCCTCGCCAGCAATATTAACAAAAATCTTATCACCTGTATGAAAACGATTTCCGCTTGGGGTTACAGCTGGAGGTTGTGAAGGACTTTCATCATTCAAATACAAGTGAAAATAATTCAATGCCGAAATCAAAGTTACATTCGCAGTTTCATTCCATTCAACATAAATCTCATCAAAATTATGTGTAGCGGTGAGTGCAAATGCTAAACTAAAGCAAGTTACTAAAAATACAATTCCGATGAGTAGTTTGTTGTTCATGTACACCTCACAGTAGCATGCCAAGGGTTCGAACCAAATCTGCTAGTACAACCATTGCGACAAAACCAACCCGCATACCCTAGACCTTCAAAATAGGCAATAACATTGTTTGCAGGCCACTGATTATTAGGACTGTTTATCCAAATTCCCTGATCTTCTCCATAAGTCGAACTTCTAATAGTTGTGCCCATCTCTTGAGCTCGAGTCTTTCCGTCCCTAAAACGTTGTTCTGCCGAATATCCTGCTAATTGAGTATTAGTTACTACATTACTAGTTTGTCTCGCGGCATTTGCAGGTTCAAGACGTACTCCATAAGGATTCTGACAAATACGAGGATCGCCTGTAGATAAAACCGTATCAACAGGCGCGATATGAGGATGCTCACATAAATCAGTTTCACCACCATGTAATCCAAGACATTCGATTGTATAAGGATTTATTTCATTCCTTTGCCCTTGAGTACAGCCACCAAACGTACTTGCACAAACCCCATCAACAGGATCAGGAATAGCATTTTCCAACAACTCATCATACAAATAATTCAACACGTGATTCAAATTACGATCATCTTGAAGGACAGCACTACCTTTGTGACCCGATAAAACCGAACCTTGATAATCATCCACGTCAGTCTCAGGAACAGAACTCATCCAGCTCATACCACCAGCTGCAAAAACCCCAGCTATCAAAAAAACAACACCGAAAATAATCAAGCCCGAACGCATAAGAAAAACTAGGGCAGTTGCCCTTTAAAAATATTAATGTTCTTTACCAAAAATATGGCGCTCCAAATTCAATTTTTTCCCTCCACCTGAAAATAGTAAGGACAAATTAACCATAAAGAGTGCAAATACAGGAACAAAATTACCCCAACCAGCACCTTCCGAGGAAGCAACGCCTAAAATTGCAGCAATATCACCAGTATGAACTGTAACAATTGCAACAAGAAGCGTCAAGCTAATAGCTAATGCACCCCAGCGCGTAAAGAGACCGAGTACTATCAGCAATGCGCCTCCAAACTCAAAAAGTGTTGCTAGAAAGCCAAAAAACACAGGGGCTACGCCAATATTGCTGCCAAGCCATGCCCATGTTTCAGGACCACCAGTGACTTTGTTCCATCCAAAATGAAATAAAAACACTACTCCTACTAGTAAGCGGAGTATGAAGATGTTATAATCTGAGATATCAGACATAAATTTCGATAAACCAGTATTTTTTTTCATGGAGTCACCAACAACATTCTCATTTAAAATATTTACGAAAAACGAAACTACCTCAAATAATGGTTTCTTCACACCCCTTTTTAAAACCCAAAGAAACATTTAAATAGAAGATACCATTCTAACATAGTGACGAGGTTGACATTATGAAAATTGTATATCTTTTTGCCATTGCCCTTCTCGTAAGCGCGTGTGCAACCATACCAGAACTAGAACAAAATCAAACAACAAATCTTACGGATGATTTTTTTACACCCATACCGTCTGAGCCAATTGAACTGCCGCGACCAACTGAACCGGCACTAAATCAAACACCACAGGAATATATCCCTACATTTGATGAGGGCGAACTCATAGAAATTGCAAAGGAAAATATCATTGATCCCGATGGTGATGAGTTAACTATCACATTTACAGAACCATTTAATCAAACAGGTCAGTGGCAAACACAAGTTGGAGATGCAGGAACTTATACAGTTACTATTACTGCAAGCGACGGTGTATTAAGCACAACAAGAACGGTTACATTTCGTGTAAACCCCGTTAATTTACCACCTCAAATCACAGTTCCAGAAACAATTACTGTGCAAGAAGGTGAACGAGTATCCTTGCGACCACAAGTTTTTGATCCAGATGGAGACCAAGTACAAGTAACATATTCAGGGTGGATTAGCACCGACACATACCAAACACAATTTGGTGATGCAGGAAATCATACAGTTACAATAACAGCGACTGATGGATTTCACACTGTCCAAGAAAATGTCACTATACAAGTTCTTCGCGTGAACAGACCGCCAGTACTCCAAGTACCAGAAACAATTATCGTTGATGAGGGCGATATTGCCATTATCGAAGCAACAGCAGTTGACCCTGATGGAGACCAAGTAAATATTAGCTTTGGAAGTCCATTTAATCAAACTGGATTCTGGCAAACACAGCGGGGTGACGCAGGAAGATACCGAGTACAAGTAAGCGCAACTGATGGTGAGAATATTGTCACACAACCAGTCGTTGTTGAAGTTGCTGCCGTGAACCTACCTCCAGTTATTGAAGCGCGCGATGTCTTTGCACGTGAAAATGAAACGGTCGTACTTGATTACAATGTAACTGACCCTGATGGTGATGAAGTAACAGTCACAATCTCAGGATGGATGGACAGCGACACAAAACAAACAACATTTGGTGATGCAGGAAATCATTCGGTAACAATAACGGCAAGCGATGGTCAACTCAGTGCAGAACAGACAATTACTGTGCATGTTGAGCAGGTGAACAGACCACCACAATTTGTCGGCGACATTTTCCGTTAAATGAGTCGATAATACTCTTGCACAAAGGCTTGTGCAAGTGTTTTATTTTTTATTATCAAAATATTTTCATTATTTCTTGTATCAGCATTTTGAGAAGGATTCATAGAACCAGCAATAATTGTTTTCTCATCTATAACAAACACTTTATGATGCATTGAACCTCGAGGTATTGACTTTCGAATAACTGATATGTTTTGCAATAAAAAGGGATCAAACTGACTATATTGACTCACAAGGCGCGTATCCATTATTCCCTGAACCCGAACACCATTATAGGATTGAATAATAAGTTCATTTCCTATTTCATTATGAGTAAAGGCAAATGTCAAAAAATAAATCGATTCAGTTGCTTGGCGCAAATGACCAATAATTTGACGAGCACAGGAATCTTGGGGACAAAAATACACTTCAACAGGCGTCATTGCCACCTCAGTCTGTGTTATTTGCGTAGGAGCAATATTTGTAAAATTTCCAGCATACAAATTCAAAAATGCATCCATATATATGCGAGACAATGATTCTGATTCAAAAAACACAATATTATTTGCACTAATGTGAAAACTCGTATGAGTCGGATTTGCAGAGCCACTAAAACCACGCTTTTGATCAATAATGCAAAATTTATGATGCATGTACGCCGAACGAGTGTCCGGTCGTAAATACGGACGATCAAAGACATAGGCGCGATCAATAATGACTTTTACAATAACACCATCCGCAGACTTTGCATCAAATAAATCAATAAGAGGTTGATAACTAAATTCATAAAACGCACAGAGTATAGAAGAATTTGCCTGCTCAACCATGAAAAATAATTCATCCTTACAGTCCGGGCACATCAAAACAGAGAGTGATTCTTGAGAAAAGACAACTTTCTCATCAACACTTGAAAACCCCCAGAAAAAAAGAATCATTGCTACAAATAAAAAGAAAATACAATCCCATCTCATAAAAACACCCGATGAAAATTTTGTGCAAGCATATTTGCAACTTCTCCTTCATCGAGTTGTTTTATTTTTGCTATGGTTTTTACTGTAAAAGCGATTGTGGCAGGCTCGTTTTTCTTTCCTTTTTCAAAATGTAAATATGGCGAATCCGTCTCCAAAAACATCCGTGAGACCGGAACTAATTGAATCAATTGTTGAAATTGTTGATCAGTATATGCTTTTGATGGTATGGAAAAAAAGATAAGTGGATTTTTCAACGCTTCTTTCACCAAAGTTTGCTTGCCACAAAAACAATGCAATATCGCAGGCGTTTTTGCATGCGCATGTACCATGTCAATCACATCTTGCTCAGCATTTCTCGAATGAATAATTGTTGGTTTTTCAATGTCCTTTGCAAGTTCGAGTTGTTTTTGAAAATAGATTTTTTGTTTTTCTCGGCCTTGAGAATCCTTAGTCCATTTATAATCCAATCCGATTTCACCAACTGCCAAAATAGTCTTTGCATGCTCACGCACAAAATCAAGCATTTGTGTTAATTGTTCAGCTGAAGAGTCAACAACCGTATCCGGATAAATACCAAGTGCACTTTTACAAATATCATATGTTTTTTCCAAGAAAAGCACTTGTTTCATAGATTCCAAGTCAGTTGCATTACTAATAATTAAACCAACGCCGGCTTCTTTTGCGCGAGTAATTATACCCTCAACATCTTGACAAATATCCAAATGTGCATGTACATCAGTCAGTTTCATGTTCTTTTTACCAGTTTGCAAACAAAGAACCCTTCCGTATTATTATCTTGGGGCCATATACGTAAACATTGAGAAACGCGCGAATCATAGACCTCACCTTCAAATTCTGTAATGGGCTCACTGCGTTTTATTTGCAAATCAATTGGTGCGACATCCATATCCTCGTACTTTTGTAAAAATTGACTTATAACACCCTCATTTTCTTGTGGCTCCAATGTACAAGTCGAATACACAATAACACCACCCGGTTCAAGATGTCGATAGGCTTTTTCTAAAATACGTAGCTGTGTTCTTGCAAGTCGAACGATCATCCCGGGGTTCCACATCATCAATGTCTTTGGCGATTTTCGAATCGTCCCCGTCCCTGAACAAGGCGCATCAACAAGAATTTTCGTAAAAAATAATGAACGGTTCAGTCTATTTGCATCATTATGTGAAATTAAAACATTTTTACAACCCATACGCTGCACATTAATACCAAGAGCTGCAATTCGCGAACCAACATATTCATTTGCAATAATTAACCCTTCGTTTTGCATCATCTGTGCCATTTGTGTTGTTTTTGAACCAGGAGCAGCGCACATATCAAGTACGCGATCCTCACTTGTTGGCTGCAAAACTAACGGAGGAATGGCACTTGCCGGATCTTGCACATAAATATATCCTTGCGCATGCTCAAGCAAATTTCCAACGTCTCTTCGCGAATCATGCTCAATCCAAAAATGCTCCAAAGACCACGGAACCGGCGTCAATTTCCAATCTCCAAGACGAGATACGAGCTTTTGAACAGAAATCTTCAGCGTGTTGACACGAATTCCCCTGCGATTAAACGCAAGCGAGTACTCAAGAAATTTCTCATAGGAATCACCCAAAAGTTCACGATAACGCTTTTCAAACTTAGGCTTGACTATAATTTTTTCTTTATTATGAAACGGTTCGAGCATAATAAGAGAAAAAGATGACTCGTTTAAAAGATTTGCCATAAACAAATCAAAAAATCTTCAATACTCCTCAACAGAAGGGGTTTTTAAAGAAAAGTGTTTAATTATTGTCACAAACACTATTGCCTTGGTGCGAAATCAGAAATCGAGTGATTGTTGAACAATATCTTTGTTCAACATCGTTGGAAAATGACTTTTCCAACGTTTTATGCAGCGAAGATTTCGTATTTAGACAACCGTCCTAATATCACCGCAATAGTGTTTGCAGGTAATAAAACGAAATTCAAACATTTTCTTTTAAAGAAGGTTTTTCAAACGTTTCAAGATATTTTGTAAAATGCACCAAACAGTCATGACCACAAAATGAAGCCTTCTTTTTAAAATCCTCAGGGCCGAAAACTAATGTATATGTTTTTGGACTTGCACAAACAAATGCACCACAAGTTGCACACACACTTTTGCTTTGCAATTCAATGAGCTGTTTTTGTTTTATAAGCAACGTAGCAAGCTCTCCAGTTTTTTGTAGTTGTTCAAGTTGTTGTAATTGTTCATAGGGTAATTGTTTAATCCAGTTTTTTATCATGTTCACACACCTTTCATACCTCCGATGCCCCCATGTTAAAAACATAGGGGCTGGAGGCAAAACAGTTTTTCGCCAAGTTTGATTAGTGAATTCTTGTTAGCCTCTTGAATTGTTTGAGATCGTCTCTAGCAACAAACCTCGTATCAATCGCATACGTTTGATCTTTGTATGGAAGATGAATCAGTTTTGGAGGTAAGGGCTTTTTCTCATTTGAAATAATAATTCGACAAACCGCATCCCCATACTCTACAAGGTAAATCTCATTTTCCTGTGTAAATAATCCTGCGTAACGATAATAAAAAGCAATGAGTGGCCCCTGCACTAACTTTGGCAATTGCCAAATTCGCGCAATGACTTGCTTGTCGATATCAAAATCAAAATAACTCCGGTATTGAATGAGCTTACTTGCCGCACTCACAAAAAACACATCCTTAGTCAATTGATAGAGAAGACGAGGCTTTCCCGCTTTTGAATTTGAAACGCGGCGTTTTTGCACAATACCGCTTGCTTCAAGTAAACGAAGCTGCATGGAAATATGCGCAACCGAGGTTTTTAATTGAGCAGATAATTCAGTCGGACTCGATTCATTTTTTGCTAAGCGTGCAATAATATCCCACTTTGTATCCGAAACAACCATCTGCGCTTCCATAAAGAAAAATATGCAACCACTTATATTTAAATGTTTTGTTAACTACGTGAATTATATAATAATGTAGTTAACTAATTACTTAAATACTAAGTCTAAGAGCTGTTTTTTTCTGAATTAAATCAAAAAGAGCACGCAGATCTAACTGCAAGGTGCTCTTTTCTTAAATAAAATCTCAAGAATCGTCTAAATCATCAAAAGGTTTCTCACTTTCACTCTTCCAATACACGTTGTAATTTTTTAAATCACTCTTTAATTTTGAAAAATTGCCCTCAAACTTCACACATCGATCATCAATATAGACTATCGAAGGATATTTTGTACGAGTCACTTCAAGTTTTGGAAAGTGAAATTTTTCAAGCCAACGTACAATTAATTCTGGTTCACGCGCACTAAAAACAACGGGCGTATATCCCGACTCAAGTAAATGCAAAACGAATTCTTTTGCTCCCGCAAGAGGTTCTCCTAACACGTCTTCTCCTTTCCAACCATCATAATGGGAAAGTACACCATCAAGATCAATAGAAACTATTTTTTCTTTGTGCCAATCGCGAGTCGTCATAGAAATAACAAAAGTTCGCTGCTCGAAGCTAATTGAAAAACACAAGTTTTTCAAACCCAGAAAACTAGAAAGTTTTCTAGGTATCCCCGCCCTGAAGGGACGGGGTATTACGCTTCTCACCTAATCGCGAACTTTTGAATTGAGAGTTTGCGGACTAAAGTCCGGGGTATTATACCCGCGAAACTCTCAATAAGAAAAACAACTTATTTTTTTAAAAGCTTCGTTAAAAGCCGCACTTCTTCAATTTGTTCTTGAGAAATATTTCGAAGATATTTGAGTTCTTGAGAATTTTCATAGATAAGAATTGTCAAATCCTCACGTATATTTTCTGCAATTGCAACGCCAATAATCATAAAAATAAGCATCAGCCACAACATGACAAATAAAATAACTGAAGAGGTTACTCCTTCTTCTAACCCAATTATTCGATCAAGCAAAAATAACCCAAGGAGTACTACACCTAAACCCATGACCAATAATATCTTTTCAAAGACATTTGTCCGACGTGCCACCTTAACCATAGTCGTATTACGGCGCATAGTATTTATAAATATGACGGAAGTTTGGATTAGGGAAATTCGTATTTTAAATCTCAAAAAAATCACAAACTATTAATATCCCACCCCTGCCAAAAAACACATGAAAATACCAATCAAACGACTAGACAAAACACTCCCCATACCAAAACACGCAAGAGAACACGATGCAGGACTTGACATCTATGCCGCAAAAGATGTGCTTCTCAAACCACATGAACCACAAATTGTCCCAACTGGTATTCAAACCGCATTTCCTCCAGGTTTTGTCATCCACATTTGGGACAGAAGTAGCCTTGCAAAAAAAGGTGTAAAAACACTTGGCGGCGTCATAGACGCAACATATCGGGGAGAATACATGGTTTCTATGGTGAATCTCACAAAAGAACCAATCTCAATTACAAAAGGAGATCGCATTGCACAAATGGTCATTGTCAAGCACGAAACAATTGAATTTGAGGACGTCGATGAATTGGACGTTACAAATCGAAATCAGCACGGCTTTGGAAGCACTGGACGCTAAGAAAAGTAAAATACAATATAGTACGCAAAAAACATTGCGACAAAGACAAAAAGAATATACCAAAAAAATTGTTTCGCTGCGCTACGAAGGTTGTCTTGCTCCATTCTCTAAATACTCCAAAAACACATCTAAATATTTTTGCTCAAATGTAATCCCGCCAGCTTTTTCATGCCCTCCACCAACAACATCAGGAATGTGTTCTTTTACTGCCGAGAGAAATCCACCCGCATCAAACTCCAATTCTTCTGGAACACGCATACTTGCAATAATGTTCCCCTTGTATTTATTTAAGACAACAATGGGCTTTTCTTTCATATACCGAGAGCAAATCACACCCTGAATATTGCAATCACACTCGATAATTGCATAATCAATATCGCCTAATTGTGAAATTCGATATTTTTTATTATAATGTTGGCGCAAATGCATTTTATATCGCTGCAATTCCTCCACGAGGGGATGGCGAGAATAAATAATATCTTCAAATGATTGCACTGATTTGAGCAATGCAAGCGGAACTTCACCATTCCAATGCATACGTTTGCCTGTGTTAAACAAGGATACAAAAAGTTCTATCTTATAATATGCATCATTGGAATAACGCGACTGCTTTTTCTCCAAAAGTGAGCCAAGCAACTCATGTGCGCGAATTTGTAAATCAACGGGCAACTGCTCAAACTTTCCACTATCCCCAAAATATCCTAAGAGCACCAGAAATATCATGTATGAATCAGTCGTATCTTTGAGCAACTTATCCCAAATAAGAAAAGAACAAGATTGGCACTGTGGATCGTATAAAGAAAGTAACATTTCATCCGCATACTCACAAGGATGATGGTCAATGTAAATGACTGTATCTAAATCCAACTCCCGACTTGGCTGAATGTCTGAACAAATGATAATTTGCGCCGCAGGGTCAATTTCATCAATATCTTGTTGACGAATTTCAAACACATCCCCTTTTGAGACTGTGCGAACACTCTGGCAGACATCTTTTATCATATGATATAATAATGCCCCACTTGTTACCCCATCACAATCCCAATGCGTTGCAATGACGACGCGCTTGTCTTTGACAAGATGAAGAAAATGATCATACTGCGAACTCATACAGTGACAATCCCCTAAACATTTAAAAATATTGTGTCAGTCTGTCCAGTGCCGTCACCACTCAAAAATTAAAACAAAACCGTAATATTTAAATACTAGTTGTACTTACTCTCTAGTTAACACACACCTGCTGTTTGCGCAGCAAAACCTCTTTGTCCTGTTTGGCTCTGCCAAACGGGTCATATTCACCTCTTTTTCCTGCCCAGGTGAGTCCTCGCGGCTTATTTGGGCAGGTTTAAAGTCACCTCTCATCCCCACGGGTTGTTTGAAAAGACGACCCGGAAGGGATTTTTCTTAAATTCAAAGAATAGAGCTTACAAACTAGCGTTTTGCACGAGCAGGCCGTTTACGTGGCTTTTTCTTGACAATCACTTTTCTTTGTTTTTTTGCTGATTTACGATATGCTCTTACAATATGAGCGCTCCCAAAACACAGAAGGGAAAACACTAAGCCCACGATAATACCCAGCAAAAAGAGTGCTTCTTTAGGCAATTCTACGTCATTACGAACCGACATTTGACGAGAAGTTTGACCTCGTTGAGTTGTCGGTAAATACGGATCTAAATTGGATAATTCAATTGCATATTGTAAATACAGCAAACTTGCAAACGGGTCGTGTTCGCGAAGTGAAATTCCATATTCATAATAAGAATATCCAATTATAGGAAATGCTCCTTGTTGAAATTGATTGAAAATAATCTGATTAGCAATTGCAATCTTCTCATCAATAAATTGCGAGACATCCGCATTTAATCCAATAGAGGATAAGAGCACATCCATGGACGCTTTTGCTTTTGAAGCATAAAATAGACATAATTCTACATTTCCTCGTTGTCGTTCTTCTTGAGCACGTTCAAGGTCAGGAAATTCTCTTTGTGAGAAAAATGGGTAAAGCTGCACATAACTCCGTCTTTGAGTCGCCTCATCAATACGAATTGAACATGATTCACGAAGAGCAGATTGTGAGATTTGTATTGGCTCGCCATGATGTGCAAAAAACTTCGACCACGAGTGAGCACTCATATATCGTTCCTGCGCATTAACTAAGCGAAAAAGTTTTTGATAATGATTTGTCATATTCTGCGCACGTTCAAAATGATCCTGCGCCTCGACAACTCGCTCTTGCACTAACATATATGTTTGCAAATCAGTCATTGTTTGATAATTTCGATCAACAGGAGACTCTGCAAATAGCTCTTGAATTGAATCAGATAACTCATCTAAATCAGTGTGTAAATTCGCTAAGAATGCAGCATTCAAACCCGCCCCATAACAAAACGATGCAGCAGAGTAAAAAGAACCAGACTGCATTGCAGCCTTGCTTCGCTCCAGTGAATCTTGAACCGCTTGAAATGTCTGATTCACATCAATAGAAGAATTCGGTAAAACAGTTGCATTTCCAGTAATTTGAATCGAATCAGGAGCAATCTCTATAATTGTTCCATTATTGTTATACATTATATCAAAAGAATCGACAACTTCTTGCGTTCTCTGACAAAGCTGATTGGCAAGTTCACCCATCGTTTCGGTATAAAATTCAGGTAATGAAATATCAATGTATGAGAGTGAATACTCTCTTCCTGTTAATTCGGTTAGCACATCATATAAATTTCCAACTTTAACGACACGAACACCTAGACTCGCACCATATTGCTCAAAAGATTCTCCATTTTCAGGCGTGGAACTTGTTTGATTTGATTCATTAGTCACATTCATCTGGCGCAAATCACTCATCGCAATCTCACCAACAGGAATCATCACGGTTCTAATTCTATTATTAGAAGCAGCCTCAATTTTTTCTCGAATACCACCGACGGGGCCTACCAAACCACCAGAGTTAACTGTTCCTGTTATAGACATACGTCTATTGACTTGATGACCTTCTAGAGTTGCAACTGTTACAGCCGCAATTGCCGCTCCTGCACTCGGCCCACCAATAACAGTTGAGCCGCTTCGAATAGTATAAATAAAATCATATTGATTACAATCAACTTGTGTAAATGTACATGCAATCTCTTTTGCAATCCGTGTTGATATTTGCGTATCGAGTTGTGTGAGTGGATATGTATCAATAAAAACTCTGCCAGAACCTGGAATAATTTCAACGGTTAAATCTGCCACACTTCCCACACGCCCATTTTCACTTTCGGCAACTGCTAACAACGGCAAAGTGTTTTGCATTGTTTGTGAATACGCAAAAGGCGCAAGTAATGCAAGACATACTATAATAATACCCAATCTCATAGAAAAGACCAAACAGGCACAACTTATAAATATTCTGGAAGTCAAATTAGTGACAACAGAAAATTATAATGCCTTGGCGCAGAATCAGAATTTCGCGAAGCTCTGCGCCGGAGAAATTCGCAAGATGAACCACTGTTCGAAGATCGCCGCATTATAATTAGAATTCGCCGTTTGGTACTAAATGAGAGAGAAAAGCAATATACCTTAATAAAAATCACAACAACCCTTTTTGCCAAGCCTGAATAATAAAACGAGAAATAGTTTGAATATCCGGCTGACCTCCTTTTTTGAGTCGGTTTTTTGCAATTGCTAACTCTTCAAGGGCAGAATCTTTATTTTTAAGCGTAACAGAGAAAAACTTTTCAAGCACTTTCCATTTTTGTTGCTCATGTAATGTATCTAAGATTGTTTGCGCAACTAAATCAATATCTTTGACTCTGTCTGCGTTTTTAGAAGCAATAAGTGCTAATTGCACTGAATCTTGCTGATTAATAGGAATAACCCCTGGAGAATCTAAAAGCATCACACGCGAGGAAATACGCACCTTTTGCGCACCTTTTGTTCGACCTGAACGTGAGCTCATCGGCGCACTTGTTCTGCCTTTCAGTGCATTTATTACACTCGATTTGCCCGTGTTTGGATACCCAACTACACCCACGAGTATTTTTTCTTTTTTGGATTTTGCACTTACTGAATAAATCATTTCACGTAAAATTTTTGTTCCGTACCGAAGTCTGCTAGAAACGAACACACAATTTTTCAATCCTTTTACTTTTTTTTCAAGATAGGACTTTTCTACCAAATCACATTTATTCACACAAATAATAAGACGTTTATTTTGCTGCTCTACAAGTGACTCTACTAATTCATTTCGTGTCAGGTCTAAAAGTCTTGCGTCAACTACTTCAATTATAATATCCGACTCATCAATGACTTTTCGTAAAACCTGTCCAAAGGATCGTTTCATAGAAGAGAAAAGAAAAGACTCCTTTATATCACTTTATGTTTTTTAACAACTCCCCGACAATCTTCCCATCAGCACGGCCTTGCGTTTGTGCCATAACTTTGCCCATCAATAAACCAAATGGCGCATCAGGATGCTCTTTTTTTACCTGCGCAATAATTTGTTTGAGCTGTGATTCATCTAAGAGTCGAAATTGTTCTATTGCTTTTTCTAAAGAAACTGAGTGTGCCAGTTTTTCAAATATGTCAAGCATACTCGACGGTGCAATCTCTTTTTTTTCTAGTGCCAAAAAGATACGACGATACTGCTCAATGTCTGGTTGAAAATCCAATTGATATTTTCGCTTTAGAAGTTTGGGTGTTGATTCAATCGTTTCTGCAATAAATGAAGGTTTTATCGTTGAAAATGATTCTACACACTGCTCAAAAACATCTGCAGACTCGCCTTTTGCAATCTTTGAAGCTAAGTCAATACTTAAGCCAAGTTTTGTAAATCGCTGAATTTTTTGATCTATCATCTCAGGCAATTGTATTTTTGACGTATCCACTTGTATGGGAATCACATCCGTTTCCGGATACATTCTTGCACCACCAGGCATTGGTCGCAAATACGATGTTGTTCCATCTTGATTTGCTTTTCGAACTTCTTTTGGTACAGAACCACAAAACAATTCATGTATTCTTTTTTCAATAAATGGTTTAACCCGAGTTAAAATAGACAGTGGCGCAACGACAAGAACAAATGCATCCCTTTCTTCAAGCCCAAGTTGTGAGCGTAAAGTTGCTATTATTTTTGTATCAAAGCTATACTTATTCAGATCCTCATCACTATGAATAATGCCACCCAAACCTACATGAATTTTAAGATAATCAGAAATATCTGTCCCAACACGTTTTTTTGGTTGCAATTCTAACCCCAATAATCCTGATGCGTTATGAATCTTAAATCCAAACACACGCTCGTTTCTCTTAAGCGCTTTTTCTATAAATTGACAATCTGTTTTTTCAAATACGGTACTTACATCTTCTGGCGCATGCACCTTCACATCAGTAAATTGTTTTGGTAAATCTAAAATTGCAAGTTGGCGAATAATTTCATAATCAACTAATGTTGGCAGCAATTGCAAATCCTGCGCACCCTTAATTTCAACACGATTCCCACCAAGAATTGAAATATTGACATCTTGTCGAATTGTTCCTAAACCCCGTTTCACTGCCCCAGTACTTCGTAGATACATCCCCAATGTTTGTGCAGCTTGTTGGACTTGTGCAGGTGTTTTCATATCTGGACCGGTTGCAATTTCAATTAATGGAATTCCTAAGCGAGATAAATTATACACAACAGTCTGTGGCGTTTCTTTGACGCGCTTACATGCATCTTCTTCTAAGACAACTGATTCAATTCGTATTTGCTCACCGCCTTCTAACGTAAGCACACCATCCATTCCAACAAGTGCAGTTCGCTGAAAGCCAGAAGTATTTGACCCATCCACCACTGTTTTTCTCATTACTTGGACTTCATCCACAATATCAGATTTTAACATACTTGCAATTTGTACTGCTGTTGTGACTGCCTTTTGATTAACCGGGTGGGGCGGCTCTTCATCAAGTTCCACAAGTCCAATTGTATCTGCATACCCTTGGTACGTAAAGGCTTTTTTCTTTTCCATTTCTGCTGCTGCTGCAACATCAATTTCACCCGTCTCACCAACTACAGCCCGTAATGTTCGTGTCACTGTATAATCAGGAGTATCGTCTCGAATGATTGTTGGCGAACTACAAAATAATTTTTCTCCATCTAATTGCTGGTGAATTTCAATTCCACAAATCAGATTCAGTTTTTTATAATCAAGTTCTTTTACCAATGTACATATCCTCCGATAATTCTTGACTGATTTCATGTGCAACTGCTGTTTGTAAAATATGTTTTTGCTCGTCTGTTTTTTTGTAGTTTGCTAAAACCCAGCCCAACTTCACATATGCAACTTCAGCAAGCATATCATTTACAAAAACAATTCCCATTTTTAATGACATATCCCGTAAGCGTGAATAGACATAGGGATGAACGCGACCATAAATAGTTTGTGTTGCAATAACGACCACCATTTTTTTTGCAAGCGACTCTAATTTTTTGAGAACTTGCTCAGGAACATGACCAAGTGCTGTTGCACCAATAACTAATCCCTTGTATGTATCATAGGCATTTAAAACAGACGCATCCATTCCTGGATATACATGAACAAGTCCAACCTTTTTTTCAAAATCTGCTCTCAAAATTGTTTTTGTATTTTCGAGCTCGGACTGTTTTTGGTAATAAGAAGAATCAATAATTTCTATGGATTTTCCTCCAGTAACACGCGCAATTGGTCGTGCATTGACTGGTTGAAATGCATCACGTCTCGACGTATGCATTTTTCTTACCTTTGTTCCGACAATAAATTGACAAACACCATCGCTTGTTGACTCATGCATACATACCCCGACACATGCACCATCAAAGTTTGCAGCTAGTTGAACTGAACTGATAACATTTTCAAACGCATCACTTGAACCCCGATCGATGGAGCGCTGTGCTGCTGTTAAAACGACGGGTTTAGACACATTCTCTAACATAAAACTTAATGCTGCACTCGTATAATGCAGTGTATCCGTTCCTTGTGTAATAACGACGCCTGCAACGTCCGGATCATTTACATGCGTAATAACTTCTTTTGCAATTACTTGCCAATCTGTAGGATTCATATCTTCACTCATTTTTTGCATGAGAGAAACAGTCTTGATAGTTGCAATTTTTGCAAGTTCAGGCATCATAGAAATAAAATCATTTGCGTCATAATCGGCAACAACACCGCCAGTTCTATAATCAACGCGTGAAGAAATTGTCCCACCACAAGAAATCATCACAACCTTTGGCAGAGTTTGATCTTGTGATTGTTTTGGTGCTTTTTGAAGACTTGGTTTTCTTTGCTCTAGAACCTTTTTTTCGATAATTGAGCTTGTATCAATGCCAATATTATATCCACTTGAGAGTTTGAGAACGAGTATATTCTGATCAAAGATTTGTGCACGGGGCATTAAGATTCCTGTATACGTCTTTTCCCCATCCTTTTTTTTTGTTCGAATCTGAACAGTATCTCCTGGCTGCATGAATAGATGCACTGCGAGTTTATTTATAAGTGTTTTGTATGAGAAATTTTTTGTAATATTCGCTCAATAAAGTGTGATTTTTTCACCTTTAAATAGGTATATCCATACCATAAAGAAAATAATGACCCAACACTGACAAGAATCATATCTATCATCGTGTCTGTGTTTCCATGCTGCATTGTATGAATTCCCGTTTCTGTCATGAAAAACTCAAAATATTCCCACAAGGCTCCAATAGTTGTCGCCATACAAAATGCAAACAAAATAATCATCCTTGGGCTCAGCACTGAGCGTCCTGAATAATGGGAAACTAAGTACACTATAATAAAGCAAATAAACCCCAAAATCACACCACTAAGTGTGTGAAGCATCATATCCCACCACCAAAACCGTATATAGGCATCATGCACTTCTCCTAAGACAAGGGAAAGAAAAATAAAAACCGTCCCTGCAAAATCAAGCTCAACAGGCAGCGTTACTTTGAAATTTCTCTCTAAAAATGCCGGTATAAACGTTAATACCAAAAAGAAAGCGATTAAAAAGGCAGTGTAATAATCTTGTTGGACTAATTCCCAGATAAAAAAAACAACAATACAGAATCGCAAGATGTATGAAATGCTCATCTGAATTTTGTCATACGTGTCCAAGCGCTTTTTCATGAATACTTCTTATAAAGACGCTTTTATTTAAAAACATAGGGGTTTTTTGGATATTTAAAGAACTTGAATTCTGCTATGAACTTTCAAAATAATGTGACAAATGAAGATAAAAAGCAATAAATATTTTTTAATCGTAATGAATTTAAAATTATTATTCAGCATTACCACAAGAAAATCTAGAACCATCACATATGCATAAGTGAATAACACTACGCTCCACAGGACTAGTTGCTTCTTGCTTTATAGCAAAAACATATGTGGGCTTAAAATCTGATTCCTCACCATACAAACCCCCAAATCTCTGAGAAGGATTAAAAAAATCTCCGTAAAGCGTAGATTCATAATCACTTTCAAATGATTTAAGCTCTACGAGAGAATCGACTTTTTTGTACTCCAATAAAAAAGTAGGCCTTATATTTTTTTGCACATCCATGTATCTATCATAGCTTTCTTTACATTGTGTTTCTGGAGATGATTCTGAAATTGAGCTACAACCGTTTAAAAATAAAATGCTTAATATAATGGAAAAGTAGATTATTTTCATCTCAGACTTCTACTGTTTACAGGCTATATAAACTTTTTGATACAGTTTTATTATTTTTCAATTTTTTTCTTTATAAAAACCATTCACCATTTTAGCCGCAGTTGGAGAAATCTCTAAAATGGTTCCTAATCCAAAATAATCTGCACCTCTTGTAGCTCACTCGCGACATTTTTGATAACAACGAAAAATTAAAAAAAACTAACCAAAGTAGTTAGCAGCATTATCAGCCATCTCTTTTGAGCGAACTTGTCTAAATTGCTCTTGGATTTGCTCATAACTCTTTTCAATCTCTGCACTCACTGAAGGTTTTACTTGTTTAAGCGCTTCGTCAAAGTCAGCCATTGAAACTTCACTTGCCTGTAAATCCTTTCGCAATGTCAGCATCGCAGCCTCACGACAAACCGCCTCAATATCTGCACCAACATACCCTTGCGTTCGTTTTGCAAGACTTTCTAGTGTAACATCTTTTGCAAGTGGAATATTTTTTGTATGTATCGCAAAAATATGAGCACGCGTTTTCTCATCTGGAACATTTGCAAGCACAATTCTATCAAAGCGACCAGGTCTCATAAGCGCACTGTCTACAAGGTCGGGTCTATTTGTTGCTGCAATTACAACAACATTTGCAAGCGACTCCAAGCCATCGAGTTCAGTTAAAAGTTGATTAACCACACGCTCAGTTGCATGCCCACCACTTGAATCTGAACCACGTCTGGGTGCAAGTGCATCAATTTCATCAAAGAAAATAATTGATGGTGACGTTTGTCGCGCCTTTGCAAAAACCTTGCGCACTGCCTTCTCACTATCACCCAACCATTTTGATAAAAGTTCTGGACCTTTCACACTGATAAAGTTTGCACGACTCTCATTTGCAACAGCTTTTGCAAGCAATGTTTTACCAGTTCCTGGAGGACCATACAATAAAACACCTTTTGGAGGTTTAACACCCATGCGCTCAAAAACATGGGGATGTTGCAATGGCCACTCAACAGCTTCTTGTAATTGTTGTTTTACTGTGTCCATACCACCAATGTCTTTCCATTTTGTTGTCGGAACTTCAATGAGTACTTCACGAAGTGCGCTTGGTCGAACCGTTTTGAGCGCTTCATAAAAGTCATCTTTTCGTAATTTTAATCGTTCAAGTATTTCTGGTGGAATCGCCTCATCTTTATCAAGCTCAATGTCAGGAAGAACTTTTCGTAAAACAACCATTGCTGATTCTTTTGTTAATGCAGCTAAGTCTGCTCCAACAAAACCATGAGTAATTTCAGAGATGTCCTCTAAATCCTGATCAACACCTTCACCCATTACCTTTGAAATAATCACTTTATTTGCATCAATTCGAAGTAATAACTCAACTGCATCTTTAATTTTTACAGGTGCATTATTGACTAATTGTTCCTTAAAATCTTTTGCGACAAAGACTTCATTTTCCTGTTCTTGTTTATTCAAATAATAACAAACCTCATCCACAGGATATTTTTTTTCTTTAAGTTGATCTAAAAACACCGTATATGCGCCAATCGTCTTTTGGTAAGAAATATCTTCTTTTTCTTTGAGCACTTCTATACGTTTTTGTAATTCTTTTTTGAATACTTCACTAAAAACAGTAGGATAAATTGTTCCTTGAAGCGGCATACCCCTTGTATGAATTTTTAAGATATTAAGTCGACCATCTTTTTGCGGCGGATTAATTTCAAGCTCTCGATCAAAACGACCCGGGCGTCGAAGCGCAGGATCTAACGTATTTGGCATATTTGTTGCTGCAATCACAACGACTTTACCACGACTCTTTAGCCCATCCATCATCGTGAGCAATTGAGCGACAACACGGCGTTCAACTTCACCCTTTGCTTCTTCTCGACTTGTGGCAATTGCATCAATTTCATCAATAAAAATAATCGACGGTGCATTTTTTTCAGCTTCTTCAAACTTCTTTCGCAAATTCGCTTCTGACTCACCATAAAATTTCGACATAATTTCTGGGCCATTGACCAATAAAAAGTTTGAATTTGTTTCATTTGCAACAGCTTTTGCAAGCAGAGTCTTTCCCGTTCCTGGTGGACCATGCAACAAAACTCCTTTTGGTGGTTCAATACCAAGCTGCTCAAAAATTTCAGGATGTTTGAGTGGCAATTCTACGAGTTCACGAATTTTTGCAACTTCATCTGTTAATCCACCAACATCTTCATATGTTACTTCTAAAACTTGATCTTCTGTTACTTCAACAGCCTCAGGATTATATTCTATTTCTGTGTTAGGACCAACAAAGACTGCTTGTTTTTGCGGCTTTGTATCAACAACAATGAATTTAAATTCACCCAGACCAAAATTGCCACCAAGTGCTTCATCCATCATAGAGAATGCATCATTAAAAAAAGGATTTCCACTCATGGTATTTCTTCGACGTTTCGTCCCACCCAATGTCACAATATCTCCTTTAAGTAATGCTTTTCCTAAAAGCCCTTGTTTAAACATCGATGGCGGCGCGCGAATAACCAAACCCTTTTGTGAGGGAGCAATACTCACCTTTGTCGCCTCAGTGACATCAACTGCTTGAATAGTCACATACTCGCCAATGGAAGCCTTTGCATTTCTTCTTGCAATACCATCCATTCTAATAATATTAAGACCAATATCACCCGGATACGCACGATCAACAATGGCAACGGTTTTACGTTCGCCCTTAATCTGCACAAAATCGCCAGGTTTAATCGCTAATTTATGAATAATATTAGAATCTAAGCGAACAATGCCCTTATTTACATCATCTTGAATTGCTTCTGCTACTTTTAATTTCACTTCTTCTGTCATATGCATCCCCTAAACATAACTTCTTAATAAGCCTTTCGTTGATTT
>JBLKOU010000063.1:0-3296 GCA_047603125.1 Candidatus Woesearchaeota archaeon
TGCTCTTTTTTATTTTTTAAATCAGCTCTAGAATCTGATAATTTTATAAACTCACCTTACTTGGCTAGTTTCTATGAATGCGCTTATGAGTCTGTTGTTAAATATTGTTCTTCCAATTATCATTCTCCAACGATTTTCGCATATATCTCCTGTTCTTGTGCTCTGTATTGCTTTATTATTTCCAATCACCTACGGGTGTATTCGTTTGTATAAGAATAATACCTTTGATATTATTGCAATACTGGGAATTGTGAGCATTCTTCTCACAGGTGTTATCGGGGTTTTTGCACTTGATAATCAATATTTAGCGATAAAAGAAGCAGCTATACCGGGTGTTTTGACTTTGTTAATTTTTATCAGTGTTATTTTGAAATTTCCACTTTTAGAGAAAATAACGGCAAAATTTGTGGATACTTCCTCATTAAAAAACAATAAACAATACAAGCAAAAATGCCAACGACTTACATGGTATTTATTAATCCCATTTGTTTTTTCAACCATCACTAATTATTTTCTTACACAAGCCATTGTTAGCGCACCTTCTGGAACACAGGAATTTAATGCACAAATTGCAACACTAACCTGGGTCAGTGTTGGAGTCATTGCTGTTCCAGCAACAATAGTAATGATGTTTATTTTTTACTCACTCATTTCTTTTATTGAAAAACATACAAATAAAGATTTTGAATCATTGCTTAAAAAACAATGAGGGGAACGATACTATCTGTAAACCACACTGCAAGTAATGCAACAAAAATAAAACGGATTGTTCGAGGCAAAAACATAATAAGCCAAATTTCTTTATGTGATAAGTGGTAAATACCACCAAGATAAGGAATGTATGGAACAGGACTCAATGAGCCTATAAAAAGTGCCCATTTGCCATAATGTTGATTCTCCATAAATTTTTTATACTTTTTTTTGCCAAGCATAAATTTAACACCTTTTGAGCCAAATTTTCTTCCTATATACACACAAAAATATCCGGAAAGATAGCTTCCCAATAATACTAAGATAAGAATAATGTAAATAGAATGCTCACCATTAACAATCCCTAATATGAGCGGTACATCTGGCCCAACGGGTTGTAGGAGTGTGTCAAGAACAAAAGAGCCTATGAAAATACCAACTAGCCCATACTCTGATGCAAGAAACTCTGAAAACTCTTGAATGTAGACGGTGAGAAAAAAACCAAGAACAAACATCAACACAATAAAAATAATAAATCCAAATCCGACTTTTTCGAGTATTTTTGACTTCACAAGAGTATTTATGTGTCTTCTTTTAAAAACTTATATGAAAACGAGGCTTCATCTAAAAATAAGAAAAAAGAGCACTTTGTAGTAAAATCCGAAAAGGCGTAGCCGAATTTTCGCATAATACTCAAAGCGGGACTCTTGAGCAAAATCTGCGTGCTCTTTTTTGAAAAATAACAAAAGTTCGCTGCTCGAAGCTATCCCGCCCTAAAGGGAAGGGGTATTACGCTTCTCACCTAATCGCGAACTTTTGAATTGAGAGTTTGCGGACTGAAGTCCAGGGTATTGTACCCGCGAAACTCTCAATAATAATTAGATGGAATTAGTACTATCTAGCCCACATAAGACATAGATTTTTTTTCTTTTTCAGAAAGTGATTTTTGAGAGTTTTCCATGAGCATTTTTAGCTTTTTCTCAAAAACGACTGCTTGCTCTTCAAGTGGGTGTGGATCAACTTGTAATCCTAAATTAGCATCTAATACTTGTATAACAGCCGCAGCTGCATTACTATCTGGTAATTGTGAATGGGTGGTCGCAAAGTACGCAGTAATATTAAGATCCTTTGCTTTTGTCATAAGTGCTCCACTAACACCCATAACAATTCCTTCCTCAAGTGGTTTTGCTTGTGTGATGCTTCCCTCTTGATGTGTTGTATAATAATAGATTTTTGGTTCTGTTGCCTGTGCATCAATGACTCCTTCTAAACAAATCACTTGCCACGCATCTAGTTGTTTTGCCAGTTCAATGAGAATATTTGCAATATCCCACTCAAGTCCATCAAGTTTTGCAATAACATGAACGATGACTAAATTATGTTTTTTATTATAATAAATTCCAATTGGATCAATAATTTTTCCTTTGTGAATTGCAATCATCGGTTGTGCTTTTTCAAATACCACGCGACCGATTTTTACAGTCTCTAAATGTTCGAGTAAGAATTCAGTTGTGATTGTTCCAATTAAACCAAGTGTAGGAAAGCCCCCGACAATATTTGGTTTTTCAGGGTACTGCTCTAAATGTATATGCATGTCTGCTTTTTATGAATGACCATATTTAAATGTTTGTGTAATCATATGATGATTCAAACGAGAAGCTTTATAAATACGTGGTAGCCTTCCAAAAATATGCCTCAGTAGCTCAGTGGTAGAGCACCTGACTTGTAATCAGGAGGTCGAGGGTTCAAGTCCCTCTTGAGGCTTGGTTTTTTTCTCTATGTATTATTGTAATGTACATTAACAAAATCATCTAGTCGCCCATTACAGGGTAGTCTACATGTATTGCACTCACCCATAATTTTTTGAACCGCAAGTTGACGAGTAGCTAATTGTAAGTAATGTTGTCTTTCTTGTTCATTGAGTCGCAATAATGGGTGTAAACTATTTTGCACAGTTCCAATAATGTACATTCTTCCAACACCAAGTGAGTTTCTAAATGTGCGTTGATTCTCTTCCCAGAAAGTCCCTGTGATTGGTTGACCTGCTTCATGTAGTCTTGCTCTATCTCGAAGGCCAATTCGCAATGCATAAATATTCATTCCTTGATGGATTCTATCACCGTCTTGTTCACAAAGTGTTTGTAAATTAGGAGCCCACTTGTCTGTAAGCAAGTCCCTTGGTGTTACTGGACTAAAATCATCTTGTGGTTGTCCGATGCTGTATGCAAAATTAGGGGCTGCAAGAATATTGGCATAGTGGCGCAATGCAGCCATTTGTGGTGTATGTGCTGTATTCATAGACGTAATTTTTATCTATTTGTATTTATAAACTCAATGGGTTTTCTTTGATATAAATATACCAAAGAAGAAATAAGAAATTTTATAAATAACCCACCAGCCATGCTCTATGTCGCCTCAGTAGCTCAGCGGTAGAGCGGCTGCCTAGTAAGCAGCAGGTCGGGGGTTCAATTCCCTCCTGAGGCTTTTTTCTGGTTTATTTCGCAGAGTAGTTTTCTGTAACCATAATTTAGTACGTAAAAAGTTAGGTTTTTACCATTCTTAGATTTTGAAAGATATTTTTCCCTTGTAATTTCCAAGTATGTATT
>JBLKOU010000016.1:0-23749 GCA_047603125.1 Candidatus Woesearchaeota archaeon
ATCTGTGTAAGGAATTCAAAATTGCGGCTCAATTCTACAAAGTGGAAAAGATCAATTAATAATTATCCGACACAGCAGAAACAAGTGAGAACATTTAAATACTACGACTATTGAGCCTCTCAAGATGGAGCTACAAGAACAATTATTCAAAGCGTTTGAAAAAGAAAAAAACCGTCTAGGTTTTACACCAACATTCGAACAACTTGATGAAATTTTCTTTCTCAAAGATCATGTTTTACAAGAAAAATATGTCAGCGAGCAATATTCTCGAATGCTTTGTAGCAGAATTACACAAACATATTCATCATGGGTCTCATATTTACATAGTTTTATTATGCCAAACCCGCATAGCTTTATTGATACAAATCAAGTTCAAGCAATACAAGAAAAAGATCGCCATAATATTCAAATTTATATAGGAAAACTCATGCAGGTTATTCATACAAACACATACATAGGAATCAAAAAAGATGCACAACTAGAAAAACAATTCATTGATGAATCATACACACTCTGGTTTGAATTCAAAGATCATATTCTTCCCATATTAGAAAAAGTTGGTGAGTACTGGAAACAGCCACCGATTGTTGAGCCGGATGATAAGCCCGTGTATCATTAGGGACATTACCAGCGTTGAATTTGTAAAATATTTGTTTCTTGTGCTCGTAAATATAAAGCATTTGTTAATTCCAAATCTTTTTGTAAATAAGAGCGAATAATATCTTTTTTTCCTTCTTTATGCCACTGTGCAACCATGGAACCGTCTTCAGTTACGTCAAACCCAATAAGTTGTGCAAATTCTTTTAGCTTACCCCTTGTTGGGCCATAGCGAAATGCATGAATTTTTTCTCGTAAATCGATGGTATGTTTTAAGATAAATGGCGTAATTTGTACTCCAAGAATAAAACTTCGTGCTGTGAGAAATGGCAGGTCAAATTGTGCACTATTAAACCCGACGGGATGCGCCCCTACTCGAACACACTCATCCCATTTGCTCCAAAATTGTCTGAGGAGTTGTTTCTCATCATCATCATCAAAAATAAAGGTTTCTTCGTTAAAATAAATTCCCACTGCAACGATTTTTGAATCTATTGGATTTAAGAGTTCTCGCTGTTCTTGCTCGTCTAATGAATGATAGGTTTGTATTTGCACCGGTGCTGTTTCTATGTCAAAGATAAAATGTGCCATGCATTCTTAAAGACAGAATAGGCTTAAAAATATTTGTGTTTTGAGATTGGAAAAATGGCAAATCTGAGTGAAAATATAAGGGAATTTACACCACTTGGCATCCATAGAGCATATTATGATCAGAGTTAGGTAATCTTTGTTTACCCTTTATTTTCAAATACAGTTTTCACGGGAAATCTTTAAAAAGACCGTTTTCTAAAGTTTATGTATGACTGATGTACAGGCATACCAGAAAGCAAAACAACTCTTGTATGATTGCTCAACAGCACATGGTTTTATTGCCGCAAAAAAACAAAAAAAAGGAAATTATAATCGTATCTGGGCAAGGGATTCGATGATTTGCAGTCTGAGTGCATTTATGAGCGATGATAAGAAACTCATTCATACAGCCAAACAATCTCTACTCACACTTTTGTGCCATCAACATGAACAAGGTGAAATTCCAAGTAATGTTGATCCAAAAAAAAAGAAAATTAGTTTTGGCGGGACATCCGGGCGTGTTGATGCACAATTATGGTTTTTAATTGGCTTTGGGCAATATGTCAAAAAAACACAGGATGTCGCTTTTGCAAAAAAGTATTTTGAGCAATTTAAAAAAACCATCCAACTCGTTCGTATTTATGAATTCAATCATAAAAGTCTTATTTATGTTCCTCAATCAGGTGATTGGGCTGATGAATATATTCAAGAAGGTTATGTGCTCTATGATCAATTACTTTACTATCAAGCATTTACTGAGTATGCGTATCTGCAAAAACTTCTTGGTATTTCAAATACTGAAACAAATCAAAAAAGCAAGCGTATTAAAGAAACCATCCAAATTAATTATTGGCCTGTTAAAAAAAACGTGCCAAAATCGTTTCACAGAAATTTATACGAACAATATATTGATAAAAAAAAGCCATATTTGTTAGCGTTCTTTCATCCAGGGGAATATGGGCTGCATTTTGACTTGTTTGCAAATAGTTTAGCTTTGCTTCTTAATATTACGACACCACATCAGAAAAAACAAATCACAGCATTTGTCAAAAAGTCATTTGACCTTCCACCATGCTTTTCTCCTACAATTACCAAGCGAAACTCACTGTATAAAAAACTCGAGCTTAATTTTGGACATTCTTTTCGAAACTATCCACACCACTACCATAATGGAGGAATTTGGCCAATGATTCTGGGGTTTTACATAAGCGCACAACCTGATGAGGCATTATTTGAAAAACTCACCACGCTTGTGTCTGAACCAAACTGGGAATTTAATGAAGTCTATCATGGAAAAACGCATGAACCCCATGGAACTCCTCTGCAAGCATGGAGCGGAGCCGGTGTGATTTTTGCATATCAATCGCTCAAAAATAAACGAAAGGTATTTTTATGAAAATAATTGCAACCGATTTAGATAGAACCTTACTTCCAAATGGTTCACAAAAAAAAGATGCACATATTTACAAAAAGCTTCGCACCTTTTTAAAAAAACATGACATTGGCGTTATTTATGTGACGGGAAGAAGAAAAGAACAAATTCCTTCAGTTATACAGCGATACAATCTTCCCAGACCCTTATATTGTATTACAAATGTTGGTACACAAGTATATGCCTATTCTCGAGGAAAGTTTATTCTCGTTGATGAGTGGGAAAAGCAATTGCATAAACAATGGAAGCCAGGTGTGGCCGAAATGGTTGAACAAAAACTGACAGATTGCACACTTTTACGACCACAAAGTCCCGTCACACAAAATCAATTTAAAAGAAGTTATCTTGCAGATCCAAACATTGCAAAATCAAGAATAGAAAAAACTGTTGCAAAGCGACTACAAACTATTTCGTATCAGCTCACATATAGCATTGATGCAAATCGAAATATTGCACAAATTGATATTATGCCACCAAAGGCAAATAAAAAAAACGCACTGCAATTTTTATTAAAACATCTTCACCCAACAGATGTATTAACAGCTGGCGATTCAGGAAATGATTTATCCATGCTCACCCATACTTGGAAAAGCGTCCTTGTCAAAAATGCAAAAGGGCAAGTAAAAATGGCATACAAAGAACACGAAAAACCCACACGTCGATATATAGCTACAGGAGTATATGAAAAAAACTCCGGAAACTATGCATCCGGTATTATAGAAGCACTCCTGCACTATGATTGGATTAAGAGATTCTAGAAGGTTCTTTCACCATGTTTTTAAACGAGGGCATTTTTCTTCACATATGGCAATAAAAGGATTCCATCACATAACAATAAACTGCTCAGATGCACACACGATCGTTGATTTTTACAGGGATGTTCTCGGATTTTTTCTTGTCAAACAAACCGTTAATTTTGACGACCCATTTACATATCATATCTACTTGGCTGACAAAAATGGAACACCAGGGACACTGCTGACTTTCTTTCCTTTTGCAGGGTTACCAAAAGCACACCACGCAAACAATGAAATTCGACTTCTTGGTTTTGCTAGTTCCAAAGAGGGAAAAGACTACTGGAAAAAAAAGCTCGAAAAACATGCAATACAATATGAACATAAAACTCTTTTTGGCATTGAAACACTTGTCTTTTGCGACCCTGATGGTCTTGAACTTGCTATTTTTTTCACGGATTCCACATTGCCAGCATGCACAAATGATACCTATCCCTTGCAAGGGCTTTATAGTATACAACTCCATGTGCATACCAATCAGTTTTTAGAGCCGCTCCTACAAGCGTTTTCATACAAAAAAACACAAGAAAATACTGGTCTTACTCGATACGAACATGATGGCTCTTTTGTTGATGTGTATGTCTCAAAAGAACATCCACATCAAGGAGGGTTTGGAAGTGTGCACCATCTTGCATTCCATGTTACAAACGAACAACACAAAAACATGCAAGAGATGGTTGCAAAACTCGGATATCAGGTAACGCCCGTTATTGACCGGCAATATTTTTATTCAGTGTATTTTCGCACATTTGAAGGGCTGTTATTTGAAATTGCAACAACAAAGCCTGGTATGTATGTTGATGAGAGTGTTCTTGGGAGTAAACTCTGTATTCCTAAGCAACACAAACTTCTAGAAAAACAAATTCGTGAGAGGTTACCACCATTATGAACTATTATCAATTCCAAGGATCAAAAACACTACTCGTACTCTTTCATGGAACGGGTGGTGATGAACATGATCTCGTCCCTCTTGCAAAACAAATTGACCCACAAGCAAGCATCCTTTCTCTTCGAGGAGAAGTGAGTGAAAACGGGATGAACCGATTCTTTAAAAGAACAAGTTTTGGCGTTTTTGATTTAGAAAATGTCAAAGAAGAGGCAAAGAAAATTCACACATTCTTACAAGAAAAAACAAAAGAATACGAGCGCATTATTTACATCGGTTACTCAAATGGTGCCAATATGATTGGAGCAATGATGCAGTTATTTGGCAATACGATACCGTATGCAATACTCTTACACCCCATGCAAGTTCTTCCTGATTCTAAACCAATTCAGTCAAGTGTGTGTATTACATATGGCACACAGGATACAATGATTACACCCGAACAAACAAAAAAATTTATTGAGTTTTTAGAGCAACAAGGAGCAGCTGTCACAACTCTGTCATTTGCACATGGTCATCAAATCAGCGTGCAAGAGATTGATTCTGTAAAACGATGGTATGAATCGCTCTAACCTTATTGCTTTTTTTGATAATATTCGCGAATGACATGTTCTAGCGGTATTTCATGAACAGAAAACTCATCAGTTTGTAATTTTGCAATAACTGATTTGAGTTTTTTCTTCTCGACAGTCTTTTCAATCAATTTACCTCTACTCACATAGGTTACCCGTACATGTTCCGGCTTCATTGTTTTAATGTCTCCATCATAAACAATTGTCCCATGTGTAATGACAATAATTCGTTTACATAAATTTTCAATCTCATGTAAATCATGACTTGTCAAAACGACTGTTATCTGCTCTTTTTGGTTTAATTCTTTGAGCAATTGAATAAAGGAGAGCTTTGCAAGTATGTCCATTCCTATTGTTGGCTCATCTAAAAACAAAATCTTGGGTCTATGTAGTAAGCTTGCAATTAACTCACTTTTCATTTGCTGACCTAAGGAGAGTTTTCGAAACGGCTGATATAAAAAGTCAACTTCTCCAAGTACTCTTGTTAACTCAGCAATTCTTTTTTGCACTTGTGTTTTTTTGAGTTTGTAAAAAGAGCCAATTAATTCTAAATTATCCAGCACTGATAATTCAGGCCAAAGACTCTTCTTTTGACCAAAAACTGCACCGATATGATGCAAATATTCTTTTCTTTGGGCAAAGGGGTTGAAATTATTAATGCTAATTTCACCAGTGTCAGCATGTAAAACTCCACAGAGCATTTTAATTGTTGTTGTTTTTCCCGCACCATTTGGACCAATAAATCCGACCATTTCACCTTTTTGAATTGAAAAAGAAACGGAATTCACCGCAAGTATATGGCGATAATTAGGCCTAAACACATTTTGAAAAAAGGTCCCTTGCTGTTTTACTTTGTATGTTTTTGCAATATTTTGTACTTCTATGATGGGTTTCATGTTAATATCCTGCACTCCTATATCTTTTTAATCCTTTTTTAAATAAAATAGTTGCGATAATGACAATACCTACGAGGTATCCAAAATATAATAGACCCACTAGGGGAAACTTCATACTGAGCACCGGTCCAAAAGTGACTAGGGCTCCTGGAAACACAACAAATGAAAAAAATTTTGTTATAGCATTTGTCATATATGTTGGATAAAATAAAAATGTTACAAGTAGATCCCAAAAATGAACATCCGAATTCATATCAATGTAAAAAGGAAGTGTGTTATAAGCGACAATCGTGTAATGAAGTATTACTGCACTACACAGAGAAAAGAAAAATAAGAGCGGCCATTGAGTGACAGGTACAAGCACGAGAAAGATAATAGCAGTAAGTATTTCAGCTAATGCAAACGGATTTATTTTATGAAACAATATATGTGTGTATGCACTAATTGGACGAAGTAACAATTTATCAAAATCCCCACTAATGATGGTTTGCTGCATTTTTGTCAAACCCGAAAAAAAGTTTAATGCCAAAATATATGCAATATTACCAACTGCAAAGGAAAATATAAACTCTTCAAAGGTTAAAAGTCCAAACCCTTCTGTTTGATACGCCAAATATAAAATTGCACCCATGAACAAAAAATTTGTTATAAGCATCGTTAGATTTGAAATAATAAAATCTAAGCGAAAGTTCACCATTGCTTTTATATTCATTTTCAAATATGTTCCTATCATCCGTTCACCTGTATATGTCTGATTATTTTTCTATAAAGAAGGATATTTATTACTATAAGTAAAAAGATGTACACAAGCCAGAGAGGTAACATAAGCATCTCACCACTGATAATAAAATGAAGGGGATGATAAAATAAAAACGACGTTGGCAAGTACACAATGAATTCGGGGAGCATACTTAAAGGGATAAAACCACCACCACCAAAAAAGGCAAGCATCGTGGTTAATGTAAACAATCTCTCCGACTTTTCAACAACAAGTGATAATTGGCAAAAAATTGCAATAATTAAATAAATAAAAAGGAGTGCAAGCGTAAGCCCCAGTATTGCCCGAAATAACACAAGGGGAGTGAGGACAAAAGAAAAAATTACTGTTATAATTGCTACATACATGAGCAAGGAAATAAAGGCTCGAAATATGAGTGAGGAAAAATTTTGTATGAGTGTAAATATGATTATATTATACGGCCGAATAAGCTGAACGATTATATTTCCTTTAATAACCTGCTCATCAAAAGTTCTCACAACTTGGTTTCTTGTGAAAAATAATAAAAAGCCAACTCCAAATATATAATATTGAAGCATTTGTGATTGTGTGTACGTTCCTATTGTTGCATTTGTATACAAACCAATAAAGATGGTAATAATCCCTTGCACAAAATATTGAATATTTGTCAAGAACAATTCCCAGATGTAAAATGTCTGTGAGCGAATGGATTTATGTAATACTGGAAAAAAGTACATCTCTGTATTAGACAAGCATACTATATAAAGATTTTGGCGAAATGAGTGTTGTATCTATAGCCCGCATCTTCTGAGAAAATCTCTATTAAACCCACTTTATTTAAAAAGTAACATTTATATACTTGCTTTACCCATATATATATACCATGAGTTTAGGTGAAAAAGCAAATAAATGGGGTCGAGTTGCGAGAAAATATGAACGCGGCCTAGAATACAAAGAACCAAAGATACAAGCACAGCTTGAAACACAAGCAGAAGAAGAGATAGGAATGGCAATGACACGAAGACCATCATATCGAGTTCTCGCGCCAAGGGATCAACCAAAAGGAGTTATTGTATTTCGAACCGATGAACCATTGCTTGATGCACGGCTACTTGCAGGAACGCCAACAGGGCTTGAACGAAGAGTACGATCTAATTCTGGACCAGACTTAGTTCATGATGAAGTTACTCAAATGTTTTCAACATACGAACAAGGTCCATATGAGTCTCCTCATCACACACCATTTATGAGACCGTATTAATGACATATGAAACAATTTCACATGCTCGAGCAATTCGTCGATATGGAGTTGCAAATAGCAGGTGGAATTTGGTTCATATTAAACAATTTCATTTTTCTCAAGATTTACCACCGAGTCAATACCCTCTCGTCATAGATTGCCAGCGTGATATAGAATCCATACTTATCCAATTATATAAAAAAAATTCTTCCTTAGACATATTTCTTGAAGGGTTTGAAGAGGTATTAACACCAAAACAAGCAAATCAATTTAAACAAAATGTCCAAGAACCACTATTATTTGGCGGTGCAATTACCTTTTGTGCAAAAAAAAGAATTTCACTTTATCCAACTGCATGCAAAGACCTTGAATCTTGTTCTGATACGCAAATACATCATCCTGACGAGTGTGAGCGTAGAAGAAAACTCTTTGCACTTGAATCAATTGCACGAAGGCAGCCCACAACAGATCCCATCCTCATCTACGGTGGAATACATAGTTTTGGTGGTGTTCGAAGCTGCGGGTATGCATTTACTGATCCACTCTTGCAATCACACCATGATGCGTTATATGAATGGAACGAGACGCATCCTGACCAGAAATTTTCTCTTGTAGAAATAACACCGCAACATTTTCTAGAACTACGCCAAGCTAGTTGAAGTATTTTTCTTTCGTGCAAACCAGTATAGCTGAAGACCAAAGATAAAGCATGCGACTGCAAAAAGTAAAAATGGAATAATAAAGACTTCTTGAATTCCCACACTCATAAGCGTCAAATATGCAATCGGCGGTATTTGAACGGATTGGCCAATTGTTTGCAGCAAGAATGCAGACGTGTCTGCGTACGTAGATTGTAAGAAAAAATAGGTGAGGCTATAAACAAGGATTGTAATTGCGCCAAAGCTCACCGAACCTTTTGCGAAAATGCGCAAAAACTCAGATTTTGAAGCAATAAAATACAGACTCACGAGTAAAAGTATAATAAAAAAGATTTGCAGTATAATTGCCAGAAGGGATGGCGATGCTTGAGTGTCAAAAAAATCATCCAAAAGATCTTGCGCTTGATGCATAGTGACATATTCAAAATACGCAACATAGGTTGTTTGATTTTCTTCTAATTGTGAGCAAAATGCGTTTATGTATTGAGCCTGTTCAACAACTTGATCAATTTGAGCACATTGTTCTAAGAATTGATCTAAATTTGCACAGCTCGGATTTGGATTTGTTGAGCATTGCGCCACTATTTGTTCTTGATTTTGGCATTGTTCAACAACGGTGTCTATTGATTGTGCTTGCAAGCATTGCTCATCGATTTGCTGCTCAAATGCGCCCTGTGCTTGTGGCGATGCATAAAGATACATATTTTCTTTTAACGTCAGTGTGAGCTGCTCAGGCTCAACGACAAAGCCTGTTGTAAAGATTAAGTGAAAAACCGTTGCTATAATGAGTAATTTACAGACCCAAATAGCGACTTTGTGAATAAATTTCATCGTCAAAGTTTTTTCAGAGGAGAAGATTTATAAATGCATGGTTTTTTGCACCACCTACAGCGAGGTGGAGCAGTATGGAGTGCTCGTCGGGCTCATAACCCGGAGGTCGGTGGTTCAAATCCACTCCTCGCTATTTTATTCTGTCGTGAATTTGAACATTCTTCGACTATCGTCTCGAACTTTCTCGTTTTACTCGAAAGAATCCACTCCTCGCTATTGAGTTTTCTGTAAAAAGCTTTGAGTTTTGGCTGGTTTCAAGGAATTTGAGCGAGTCGTACAAAAAGTCCCTAATTTCTAAATTACACCAGATTCTGCCCAAAAGTGTGTATAAATTATCCGAGATTGAAGCCCACATTTTAAGCAAAAAGGAGTTTGAAACGTATGAAATCTATGTGTTTCGTCTCATATGCACATATTTGGAAGAATATAGTCACGAAACGAGCGAATTCATAAAAAAAATACGCAAAAAAATACCATCTCGCATGTCCAGACCCGATTCCTATGTACCTTCAACTCAAGAAATCTTAGGGTGTCTTGAAAACATGCACATAGCGCAAAAATTAACGTATAAATTGGCATTATTTACGGGTTTAAGGAAGTGCGAATGCAAATACCTTCTGGAGAATTATACGAGCTTAAAAGTCAAATTTACGCCCGATTTTTGCAAAATATATCTTCAGCTTTATCGAGGTAATAAGAATAGCTTTATTACGTTCATTCCAACATACCTTCATGACGCTATTCTAGATGGCAAGCTCTGTTCAGTTGATGCTTTAGATAGTTTTCTTAAACGAAACCGGAAAATCCCTTTAAAGTATGCTCGTAAATGGTTTTACACCCAGTGCCTAAGTGTAGGCGTCCCTGAGAGTATAATAGACTATCTACAAGGTCGTAACTCCCCTTCAATCGGTTCTCGCCACTATCTAGGAAAAGAGATGCTTGCAGAAAAGGAGTATAGGGAGAAGATATTGAACACAACTAAACTTATAAATAATCTTACATAAAATAACTAATATGATTTCAGAAACTAAGTATAATGATAAATCAATAAAATCTATTATTAGTTTTGCAAAAAGAATGGAGAATAAAACCATTAAAGAATTGACTGGTTTACAAAACATTTCCCATTTGAAGTCAGATACAAATAAAGGGCTCCTTGGAACAATCATAGAAGAATTCTATTTTAGATATAAACCAAACAATACAAATAAAGCGGATTTTGAAAAAGCAGGTTTAGAATTAAAGACAACTCCACTAAAAAAGACAAAGAAAGGGTCGAGAGCTAAAGAGAGATTAGTTTTTAGTATTATTGATTATATGTCTCTAATTTACGAAGATTGGGAGTCATGTTCATTTCTTGAAAAAAATAAGCTTATACTTTTAATTTTTTATCTGTGGGAAAAAGATAAGGAAATTCTCGAATATATTATAAAATATGTTACACTTTGGAATGTTACTAGCCATGATTTTGAGATAATTAGACAAGATTGGGAAATAATTGTTAAAAAAGTTAAAAATGGTAAAGCTCATGAAATCTCAGAAGGAGATACTAAATATTTGGCTGCTTGTAGAAAAGGAGCAGGAGGAAACTCTGATTGGAGAAATCAGCCTAATTCCAGTATAAAAGCATTACAGAGAGCATTTAGTTTCAAGCCAAAATACATGAATGTAATCTTAGACATTCTTCAAGAAAAAGATGACTTTGATAGAGTGACAAAAACTACTGACTTGAAAAAGACATCTTTTGAAGAAGTTATATACTCTAAATTAAATAAATTTAAAGGATTGTCTTTTGATGAAATTTGTATGAAACTTAATATTGGAAAGCCATCTGCTAAACATAAGGCTTATATTTTAACTGCAAAGATGCTTGGAGCAAAAAAAGGAAAAGTTGAAGAATTTGAGAAAGCAGATATTGAGGTTAAAACGATTACTTTAGAGAAAACTGGAAACTTAAAAGAAGCAATGTCATTTAAGAATTTCAAATATGTTGACATAATAGAAGAAGCAGACTGGGAAGATTCGCCTGTAAGAGAAATGTTTGAAAAGAAGTTCTTATTTGTTATTTTCAAAAAAGATAATTATAATATACCTCGATTTGAAAGAGCAATGTTTTACAATCTTCCATACTCGGATCTGATGGAAGTGAAAAAGGTATGGGCTAAAGTAAAAACTAACACAAAAAATGGAATTTATACAAACATAAGCTCTCTAGAGAACCCTGTTGCTCACGTTAGAAATAAAGGTGCAGATAGTAAATCTATGTATCCAACACCCGATGGAAAAACAGCGAAAAAAAGATGTTTCTGGTTAAATAGAGAATATATTTATAAGGTTATTACAAATGAATAATTCGAACTTTGAACACGATTTATCACAAGAGAAAGTAGTTGCTCAATTTTTAGATTTGCACTTTTATCCATTTCTTACTACTGATTTTTATAGATTTACAGAAAAAGATGCTCAACTTCAAGGAAAAGATGTTCTTTTTACATTGCAAAATCTTCATAAAATAGCTGTTGATGAAAAAGCTCAAACTACATATATTAATCAAAATTTACCGACTTTTGCTTTTGAGGTTTCATTTTTTAGAAATAATCAAATTAGGATGGGCTGGCTTTTTGATACTTCAAAAGTAACTAATTTTTACTTTTTAATTTGGATAAAAGCTTCAAAAGAAAAGAATATTCGAGTTGAAGATATTCAAGAACTAGATTGTCTTTTAATAGATAGAAAAGATATTCATATCTTTCTTGCAACGAAAAATATTACAGTCGAATCAATAGAGGAAGATATTAAATATATTCTTAATAATAAGTTGACTGGAAAAATTAAATATAAGTCAGACGAAGAAGCATATTTTTATTTTACCGAGAGATTGACTGAGAAACCTATTAACATAGTAATCAAAAAATCAATTTTAAAGAAATTAGCATTTAGACATTTTACAATTACGAAAGAAAAAGTTTCAATTGTATCCAATGTTAATTAAACTTTCCTTTAATCTGATTAACTAACTCAGCCCCTATTTTCTCAATAACACCTATAACTAAAGCATTTCCCATTAAAAATGCCCGTCTAACATCAGAACAACCTTCTGTATGATTATCTGGAAACATGTTTAATCTTTCTAGCTCAACCGGAGTTAATCTACGATATCGACCTGACTCCGTTTTTATCACATGTTTAAACCGAGATGGTGATGACCCTCCTTCTCCTGTGACGATTGTTCGAGATGGAGCATCTAATTTATCAGGAAAAATCATGCTTCCTTCGGCGTAATGATAATGGAAGTCTCTTTTTGCATTATATCTCTTTTCTTTTTTTGCACCCTTGAGAAATTCCCACTGTTTCCTTTCTCCGTTAATGAAAAAACTTTCAGGCACTTCTTTTTCAGAAAGTAATACGTCTCCGAGAGTTATCTGTTTACCTTCATAATGAGGTTTCACTTTTGCAGTAATAAATCTACGATTTTTCATAATTCCTGCATTTTCAAACGGACTGTTTTTAAATCCTTTATTGAAATTATCTGAAATCGTTAACAAATCTCCTTCTATTTCAGAAGTAAATTCTTTTTCAGATTGACTTATGGGGAATGCTCTAGCAAGAGTTCCTTTTTCTTTAAACCAGGAATCCAAACCAATCTTCGATATTTTCTTATAAATTACGGACTTATTTAGATATGCCATGATGAAAACTCGTCTTCTTCTCTGAGGCATACCATATTCTGCCGCATTAATGATTCTCCATTCAACAACATAACCTAAATCTGATAAAGATGCTAGAATTATTGCAAAATCTCTTCCCCTTTGGGTCGAAGGAGACTTTAATAATCGGTCAACATTTTCTAATAACAAAAATTCAGGTCGATGACTTGATTTCTCAACAATTCGTTTAATCTCCCACCATAGAACTCCTTTTTTGCCTTGAATTCCTGACGATTGTCTTAATGTTTTTGCTACAGAATAATCCTGACACGGAAATCCTCCAACTAATAAGTTGTGGTCTGGAACATCCTTAGCGTGTACTTTCGCTATATCTTCATTAGAATGTCCTTTCTCACCAAAACATTTTACGTAGATTTCTGATGCCACTTGAGCTCTAGTAGCAGGTTCCCATTGATTGCTCCAAACAATATTAAATTTAGGTGAGGCTCTCTCTAATCCAATTCGAAAACCTCCAACTCCTGCAAAAAGTTCAGCGACCTTAATTTCTTCCATACTGTCTAACAAAAATAGAGAGTTTATAAATTTTTTGATCGCATTTTTGAAAAATTGAACTAGTTGTAAGCCAACAAATATATATTTAAACCTTAACTCTTTTTATAAAAATATGCCCAAAAAAATTGTTGTAGTAAACACTACACCTCAAGACATTGTTATTGGTAAAATTATAAAATTTACTTTGAAGTATTTATTACTACCTTTTATACTAAGTTTGATTTTTGGAGCTTTTTTAAATTCAACAGCAGCCTTCATAACATTATTTGTGGTGTTTACGATATTTTGTGCTATTCTAATAGAGAATTATTCAAATTCTAGAAGCAAAAGAAATTTTCACAGAAGAAGAAAGCAATTTCATAAAAATAAGCCTGACGCCTTCAGAAACCGAAGAAAATTTCAAAGGAAAAGAAGATTTTGAAGATTCCATCATTCTAATTCTTAATGTAAGCCTCTGTTAAAATTCTACTCTTTGTTCACTATTCCTTCTAACATAGCACCCCATAAATCAGGGTCATCAACTGTAAAAAAATAAGGTCTTTGGCGATTATCAACATATATTCTAAACCCGTCAGAGAATAAAATGGTGTCCAGTACTTTATTCATATCAATCTTAATTGTTCTATGTGCACTCAAAAAGTAAATTTTTTTAGCAGTAAGTCTAAGTGTTCCTTCATCAATGAATCTCATCTCTTGATGTGACTCTGCCTGCCCTAAATGAAATCGAACACCTTTTGCAACTCTCACAGATGAACCTCCGTATTGACGAACTGCTCTTGGCTCATGTAATTCAGATTCTTCCGACCAAATTAAAGCTTCCTTATTTCTTGCAGAAGAATTTTTTTCTTTAAATTGAGGAAGTTTACCTTTTCTAATAGAATCTAGAGTATTCTCCCTTAGCGTTTGTCCTGTAAGATAAATAGTATTCCATTGATAGATATCAAATACTTGCCTCGAATATTTGAAACTCTTAAACTCAGATATTGTTTTTTTTGTGATTAATTCGTATTTTTGCGCATCTCTCTTCACAAATTCACTATTACAATTATCACATAAAGCAGCTGTTTCGATTTTTTTGATACTTCCTTTTTTACAAACAGGACATCCTATGAAATCTTTATTTTTTGCTTTCACAGAATAATCAAAATAAGACGAAATTTCAAAATTCTCCAACTTAGGTCTTTTTACAATAAAGCCTACAACACTCCCAATTATAAACACTATTCCTAATGGCGGGAAAAGAATTACGAAGAAAAGACCTAATATCAGAAGATACCAACGAGTATAAGCAAGAAATTCTTTTATGGTCATTAACCTAGTTTACATGTTTTTACTTATATATTTTGCTGAAAAGTATTATTTAAAATAAAGCACATGGTATTTAATGATTAGATAATTGAGTAAAAATTTTGTTATCTATCAATTACTAACCTTTTTCCGAAGCATTTCATTATCCCAAAGTTCAACTTGATTGCTCTTTGCAAGTTCCTTCGCACTTTTCGTAAAGGTAGATGTTGTCACAACAATAGCCTTTTCGCATTTATAGTGCCTTTTTGAAGCTACAACTTCTTGAATTGCTTTATTTGTAACCGGTTTTGTGTATTTTTTAGCCTGTACAACTGTTCGTTCTTTAAATTTCTCAATAACTAAATCAGCTCCTTGGTCTCCACTTAACTTTGTCCTTTTTACTTTATAACCTAACGAAACAAATAATCTTTCAAGATACTCCTCGAATTCTCCCCCATTTAAATTCTCATAATCAGCCACCATATACTCATCCTTCATCAAACGTTTCTCATAGTTCTTTACTTCAAGTTTCTCTTTTATATCCAAAATAGTATGTTTTAAGTTATCAACCTGTTTTAAGAGTCCTCGAGAAAAAAGTTCTAAAGATATTACTGGTAAGTAATTTTGATAATTGTCTCCGTAAAATTCTAGAAATGTTTCGACTACTTGGTTAAGTGTTATATTTTTTGATTTAGGAAGCTTAGATTTAAACTTATCCAATTCGGATTTTACCTTTACATTATATAAAATAGCGTTCAATTCTGTATAAATTATCGGAATATCATTATTATCTAGGACAGTTTCTAGCATATCTATGTCTTCGTTAGTGTCATCCAAAAAATTCACATGATTGTTTCTTTTGACAAAATTTTCAAGCAATTTCACTTTATTTTTTTTGATTATTAAATCAGCGTTTTCTTCAATCTCCAGTTCAAAAGATTCATTCAATTTTTCTAGCACGAAATCATAATTGTAATCCTGCTCCTCAGATTCAATATCATCATCCGAATCAGGTAATAATTCTAATTGCAAATCCAAATACATTTTTAGATGCTTTTTCAATATTTTTTCATTATCGGAATAATGTTTAATAAACCAATTCCCTGAATTGAAACCTATCCCTTTTTTTTGAAAATATTTAAAATAAAACTCCCGGAACTCAATAAAATCTCCAGACGAATATTCAAATGAGTTACCCTCTAAATTTTCTTCCAGAATAATATTCCGAGACTCATCATCCTCGCGGTTAATTCTCAAATAATCAGAACTATTTCTTACATAGCTCTTAGATTGTATGAACATATTACTAAGGTCTTTGTAAAAAATAATAAATATGCAAACAAATAGATATAACTGCCAGTATTCATATGTGAAGATTAATACCGCTTCAGGAGGATTGAGACCGATTCCTAAAATTATTAAAGCAAGAAAAAAACCAAATAGCGGATAAAAAATAAATATTGCTAATAATATAAGAAAAGATTTAGCCCTATACTTCCGAAGATCTTCTATATCCATTTTACCCCATACAACAAACTTGACCGGAAGGACAGTCCAACTGACCCACATCCATATATTCTCCACAAGATGCTGTACATCTAAATGGCGCATTACACTGATTCATCAAATCTTCCCATTGCTGTTGACTTTGTGTCATTGCATCATCCCAAATAGATTCAATTTCTTCTTTTTGAGTTGTATCAGCTTCTTTATAGTAAATATTGTCCAAGCTCACACTAATTCTTGTTCTGGATAACCAATCTCCACTGATTTCTAGAGATAAATCTTCAGAACTAAGAGGAAGTTCAAAAACTATAGCCCCAGTTGTTGATAAGCCTGGTTGTAATTGTCTTCCAAATTCTAGTGCATCCGAAATATACATAATGTCATCAGATAAACGGTCATATTCTCTTCCAAGACTGTCTTTTATTCTAAATCTTGGTGTAAACATTTGCTTTGTCTCCATAGCGTCGTTTGTTATTCGCATAGTGACTTTGATGAATTGACCTTCTGTTTCTTTTGTTAAGAAACTAGAGCCCATTCGTTGAAATGACTCCACGTTAGTTATTCGATAAGTCAGATAGTCAACTTTAATGTCTTCATTCATAGAATACACAAGATTTTGTGGTTGCGTAGGAGTTGTCTCAGTTCTAACAACTTCCGGAGCAACATCATTGACTGCAGCTTGTCTTTCATGTTCAATAGAGTCAAGTGTTGCAGAACCTACTGCTCCTAAAAATACAAAAAAGATAATGACAAATATCTGAAATATTAAAGGTATACATGCCAATATTAAACCAGCTATTGCTAAACCCTTTCCCGAATAACCGTTTTTTGTTTGATTCAAACCGAGTATCCCGAATAAAATTGCTAGACCAATAAATAACCAACCAAAAAATGGAATCCAACCAATCGTTATAGAAAGTATCCCCATAATTAAAGCAGTTATTGCCAGTCCTGATGTTCCTTTATCAATATGTTTTGCAACCATACTTTTCACTACCAATATGTAGAATTACATATTTAAAAACTATTTAAATGTTTCTAGGAGATTAACTCCTACAGGAAAAAATAATTAGTTCTGAAATTTTATTTTGAATTCGGGACAAATATTGTCAGAACCTACACCCTCAGTACCAAACAATTGCCTTGTCTTTTCAAACTCATAGTTTTACACAATTCATTATATTCACCATTTGCAATTGACGCACTAATGAAGTTATTTTTTACTTAGAACGATACGTATGCGCAAGAAGATGATAAGTCGCTTGAGCTGCATCCATATCTTCTGAAAGATTCACCCACTGATTGGCTAAATCATTAAATTCTTGACCTAAACCATGCGCTCGTTTAACCGTAGTAAACAGATCATACAATTTCTGTCCAACCACACGTTTATTCTCACCAATGTTTCGATGATCTGCGATTGCAACGCTAACCCTATTCTCTAAATTTGCTATCGCTTCTTGTTCTGAAATATCTTTTTTCCGATAAGGCAAAGATGCTTGAATTTTCTCAATATCTCCTGGAAGCGAATCCGTATTAAACGGCTTTGAATGTACTGCTTTATAGAGAAACAACGTTGCTTGTGGAGAATATGACCCAGGTAAGCGAATAATAGGAATTGGATTTTTGCTATTTATATAATTGTGATTTTCGAATGAAAGAACGAGATCTTCTGTTTTTGCTTGCAATTTAGGAATATCTTTAATCGCACTTTGTGCCAAAGAAATTTCCGTTTGTGCTTTTGAAGAGATATCACCACGATATACGGCTTCAATACCTCGAGTTAATCTTCGAAGAGCAAGCACATAATCACTTTGAGAATCAATTACTGTGATATGATCTGGATCTTGACAGTCTTGCGATATATCAAATTGTCTTGCAATAGGAAAACGAGTAAAATGTGGCTGAAAACCTTCAGGTTGATATTGAGCAATTTCTTCTACAATGCGAGATTTTCCAACACCAGGAAGTCCAACTATCAATTGCCTTGGTTTTTGTTCAATAAAAGAACGTAAACCTTTTTCAAAGTCTTTTTCGAGTATGAAATTCGTCATAAAAGAGTGACACTAACTGTTTATTTAAAAAGTTATTCCTTTTATTTATAAACCTCCCCTTTATTTCCTATGGAAGTATCTTAGTATAGTTTTTTGTATATTTATGCGAACACAAGATTTTTAAAGGAACTGAAAAGACCAATTTGTATGCCGAGGTCGCATAGCCTGGTATTGCGCAGGATTGCTAAGTGCTGTTTGTGCTTATGAAACCGACAATATCGCAATTATCCTGTCCCTTTGGGATCGTGGGTTCAAATCCCGCCCTCGGCGTTTCTTGACGTGTATGTAAACTCCAGCATCGTCGAAAGATTTTCGGAAAAATTGGCTCTGACGATGCCAAAAAAACGTCCAAGAAAAGGGACGCCACGGGTGGGTTTCTATCGATTAGACCATACGTGTCAGCATCGTCAGAAATCTCATGTTTTTTTTGTCCCACAACCTTTTTGGAAACCCATAGGAGTTAACGTTACAAATAACTAATTTTATAAATACGTAACGTTAACTACTAATTATGCGATTCATAACTAAACGGATAAAAAATAAGAACTATTTTTATGCCGAACACTCTTTTAGGCTTCCAAATGGTAAAATCAAGGTTCTATCAAAACGAGTAAACTCCAAAACTGAATTGCCAAAAGATTATTTCCAAAAAAAAGAAGTTGAATCGTATCAAAAATATGCACAATCATTTTATGTTACGGATTCAATCTACACCGAGAAAAAAATAGCAGACCTTGAAGAATGTCGCGTAGGGTTTAAGTACTTAAAAAATAAGCTTACAAAAAAACAATTTGAAGATATATTACATAGATTTACCGTTAACTGTACATATGAAACAAACGCAATTGAAGGGAATTCATTAACACTCAAAGATGTCACACTGTTTTTAGGAGAAAAAATTGTGCCTAAAAATCGAAATCTCAGAGAAATATATGAAACAAGAAACACCCATCAAGCACATACATCATTATTTGAGAGAAAATTTGCCATATGTAAAAAAGATATTCTCAAAATTCATAGTATTATTGTTAAAGACATGGATATTCACATGGGTTTTAAACAATTACCAAACTACTTACTCATGCGATCAGTTAAAACAACCCCTCCTGAAAAAGTAGAGTCCGAAATTGATTCTTTGGTCGAATGGTATAACAAAAAAGTACACGAAAAATGGCATCCACTAAAAATTGCAACGCATTTCCATGCAAAATTTGAAAAAATTCACCCTTTCGAAGACGGGAATGGTCGCGTTGGGAGGATATTATTGAATGTCATTTTATTCCAATTTGGCTATCCTCCACTCATTATTAGAAAAACAATGAAAGAAAAATACTTTACTTGTCTAGCTGCCGCAGATAATAATTCTTTTTCCCAATTAGAATATTTACTCATTAGTAAATTTAAAAAAACATACTCTCACTTTTTTGAGGAATATGTGAAATATGTTTAGAAAATATTGAGATTATATCACTTAAAACCACTCGGGCCAATTTTTCTCAGAACGCCTTTAATTTGATTGATCGTTCTTTGTTGCTCTTTTTTATTACTCATTCGCACAAATTGGAATAATAAATCTACAATTTTCTTTTCATCAAAAGTTTGCAATGCATATCCATCAAAAATAAAATAAAATCGAAACCCTTCAAATTTTAATTCTTTAATTGAAATGGCGCCAACAACACCAAGTAATTTCCCTTTGTGTGGATCTATTTTTAACGATTCCATTAAGTCAATTGCTTTGTGTGCTTTTTCTTTAGGGAATCGTCTAATCAATTCTTTAATCAACGATTGAGAAATTTTAATTGTAACCATCGTCAATCATTTGTCTCGCTTTTTTAATTGTAACAGAATCTTTAGAAGAATAGAGAAAATCTCGTAATTGTTCTTTTAATGCCAAATTATACATTCGTTTAATAATGTCTTCATATGTTTCATCACGTGTTCCAAAAGTGCTGATTAATTCCTTTGTTTCTTTACTAATTTGAATTGTCGAGTTCATACTATAGCAAGTATAGCAACTATAGTTTATAAACTTTTTGTAATAATAGTCGACGACATTAATTTCGCATAACTCGGCGATTTCACGACAGTTGTCAAGTTTGCAAAATCAGAGCTGCATGAATCGCTCTGATTTTTGATTTTACGCCAAGGAGTTATGCTTTTCTTTTGCCGCTAACTATAATTTTTGGCGCAATTTTTAAAATCACTTTTTTGTCTCACAACCTCTACTATCTTCCTATTTATATTTCGACAAATTTGACCGCAACATTTTTAAGTATCAGTTGATACCCATTTGGTTGATATTATGGAAATGCAAAATAAATATTCACAACAGAGAAGTCCAACACTCAACACTGTTATGATGGTAGAAGAAACTCTTGAAAACCAAGAAGAAATTATTTCCATAAGTCAATTGAAGAGAATTCTTCCAAAACAGATTATGCATCAGACATTAATGGCTGTATTGAATTATTTGGAATACAGTGGCAAGATAACTATTTCAAATCGTAAAGTTTTATGGACTTTCAAACCAGTCAGCAAATTAAAGCAGATGAAAGGCTTAACATTAAAATGAAAGTCTTCAAAGGAAAAATTAGAAAAAAAGTTTCGATTAGATTAGTAGGAGATGCCGAATTATCTTTTGAAACTCTCAATAAAAAAGTTGGAGAGCAAAAACAAAAAGGAGTCCAGAGTTCTAAAGAAATCACATTACTTAACGCCATTGAGAGAATGGTCGATATTTTGGTTGAGAACCCATTTTATGGAGAAAACGCAAAGAAATCTATGATTCCTAAATACTATATTGAAACGTATGATGTTTCGAATATTTTCATAGCCGATTTGCCAGACTATTGGCGACTTGTTTATACGTTAGAAAGTGATGAAATTGAGATTATTGCCTTTATTTTAGACATTTTTGATCATGAGAAATACAATAAAAAATTTGGATTCAAGAAAAAGTAGTAAGCACTTCAACATACATCAGTCTTAAGTCCAAAAAACTTTTAAGAAAAAACTACTTATAACAAAAACTGTGATTCCAATTTTGCTAAATCAGGTTTGTGAAATTTATCAACATTTACCAAATTTCCCTATGGATGCATCTAACTTGGAAATCGCTCAATCTAAAAAACATTTAGAGTATTACAGTACGAATCCATTTGCCTCACAATTTCCATTTATTAGCTGGCCTATTGATGGAGTGATAATCGAAGTTTTATTTAGAGATAATCAACGAGCATTAGGACTGTATTCTGGATTTAAAAGTTCTATAGATCAAAAAAGTCTTTTTGAAATAAACATAAAAACGTCTAACAGATTTGCCGATAGTTACCATGCCACATACAATTTAGATAGATATAACTTGCTTGCAAGAGATATTCAATTCATAGATGTTTTCGTACCTACAAGAAGCTTTTCAAACATTACTGAATTTTCTGGACTGATGAAGTATTTATCTTCTGAAAGTAATCAACCATTACCCGTTGTAATTGCAGAGAATCACCCGGATTATAATCCTGTTTTTTCTAATGTTGGTTATTTGTTAGATATGGATGAAAAACAAATTAAAATCTCACACACTGTAAATAAAGACGGCTCAACAGATGTTTGGCATCGACCAAATATTCAAGGAATAAATGGAATTTATGAATTCTTTGCCAGTCGTTTTGGAGGAACTAGGGTAAAAAATTGGTACGAAGAATGGCACAGAGACTGGATACCAACAGAACATTTTGATTCGCTTCATTTATTAAAACGCGTAAATTCAATCCCAAATCCTTTGTTTGACCCTTCTAGGTGAGAAAAACACACATTATTAAATTTCAAACAATTCTTAAATAAGGTTCAAGTAATGATAATGAATACAAATTTATTCTGACGGATTAGTTTCCAATTTAGAAAATATTTAAATGTCACTTTGTTGCTTTAAGCAAGTCATCAAAATTAAAAGAATAATTTCCTCCTTTTAAGTAATTTTCTAATCGTATAACAAGTCTTTGTTTATCATTCGTATGTTTGTATATTTCAGCAGCGACTCTTCCAAGTACATGTATGGGGTAACTACAAGAATCATCATCAATACACTCTGACGCAACAGATGAAACTAACAGACGTGGTGAACTGAATGCTTGAAACAATTCGGAAGAACTACCTAAGTCATAATTAACGCTTTTTGAAACTTTCTCCCAAAATAAAACTAAAGACGGGTGGGGGCTATCTATTGAAATATGCGGATGGAATCCTTTTCTATGTAGTGGCACTATATATTCACAAAATGTATCGCACAGAGTATATTGAGCACTTTTTTTCAGCTCCCTTTGATCGCAAGCAATTCGCATTCCAATTTCAAGCAGTTTTTCTATTGCCACAGAATGGGGAAATGCTTCCTATTTAAAAGAATATTCACGGGAATTTTTTGCCAATAAAGTGCTTATTTACTAGGTTGCAAAAAAAGAAAAATAAAACTTCCGCCAGAAAATGAATATTTTTAAAGAAAATATCAAATAGAACAGATATACGGATGAGAGAAAGGGATGTTTGGTCACAATATTTTTTAAAGGAATATCGTGCAAGTTTAATACCTGCTAAGAGCCAAGAATAACAAAAGTTCGCTGCTCGAAGCTAATTGAAAAACACAAGTTTTTCAAACCCAGAAAACTAGGACGTTTTCTAGGTATCTCCGCCCTAAAGGGACGGGGTATTACGCTTCTCACCTAATCGCGAACTTTTGAATTGAGAGTTTGCGGACTAAAGTCCGGGGTATTATACCCGCGAAACTCTCAATAGTTATTATTTATCCTAATTTGTGCAATATTACTGGATTGAGGAAGTAAAAAACTATCTAAAAAATGGACAGTAATACATTTTAGAACCAATTATAACAATATACGAGCTTATAGCTTGTCAGCACTTAATTGACTTTATTCGAAATGCGATTTTGGAGAAGTTTGAGAACGACTCTCAAGGAATTTTCATGAGTTCCAGAAACACATACGACCCACAAAAATGTTGGTAAAGAAAGTAACGCTCCCGCCGACCAAAAACATGACTAGGAGCATAGTTGATAATCGTCTTTTCAAAACAAAAAGAAGTGTTACTAATTAAATGAACTGCTTGATAATTTGCGCCATTCAAAGGATTTGAGACCAAAACCGTCACTAAGGGCGGGTGAGGTTAAAGCTCAGTCCATTAACACGAATTTGGGCGATTGGGTAAAAACCACAGAAAAGCATCATTTAGGGAGGAGCGTTAAACAGGAGGGGGACAAAAAAGTAGAAACATTTTTAATAGTGGGTTTTAATACTTAATATATGGGGGCGATATTCTTAGATTTTGACGGAGTTGTTTGTAATAGTGAACTATACTTCCACAAATATGAGTGGGCTCTTTTCAAGAAACTTATTCCAGAACTGGATAGTGGTTTAAACACACAGTTTATTGGTCGAAATCTCTCATTCATATATA
>JBLKOU010000064.1:0-3202 GCA_047603125.1 Candidatus Woesearchaeota archaeon
AAGAAGAGAGAATCTTCTGCTCTGCATCGCTTATTGGAGCACCAAACAACGGCTTTGATTTCTTCCATTTTTCTAATAAATCTTGTAAAGAGGTTTTGGAATACGCAAGAGTATCAAGATATAAATCAAAAGTCATATCTTTATCAAATTCAAGTATATCTACCAGATTTAGATGCTATTCATTGGCATCTGAATGTGATGCCATATTCTTCGGATAATTTTTTTTAGAAGCAATTTCTGAGAGGTATTGATATAAGTGTTTCATACTATCACTTCTAACCAAACTTTTATATACTCTTCAACTAAAAATAAGTTATGAAAATTTACTTAGGAATTTTTTTCTACCTAATTATATTAACTGCGTGTTCTATTGAAAATGATTTAACAGAATCCGATTTTATTGAAAATACACTTCATAGGTTTATGGTTGATAGTGAAATTGATGAGAGTGAATATGTATTTCATTTTACTTTAGAATTAAAATTTCCGCTTGAAGCTCATAGCACACAGGTTGAAAATTACACAGGTTTTATTCCTGAAGACATTATACTTAAAGAAGTAACTGAAAATGGTGAAATTCTTAGAGACATAGGAACATTGCACCACGTCGTGGGAGATGAAAGAAAATTTCACCTTGAAGGGAGTACTTATATAGAGATTGAGAGATTTACTGGAACGTATGTAATACCGTGGTCTGGTGAGAGAACAAGACATGTTATATTTATTTTTGAAAGAAATAACACCTTATATAAAAGTACGCCATATTCATTTGACTATGAAAGGCTTTCTCTTCATCACAAAAGATTTGTTAGAATTCAAGAAGAGGGTCCCAAACCAAATCCACCATCATTTTGGCGAAGTGAAGAAACAAATACATTTGAAGTATTTGTTAACGCAAAGGAAATTATGGATGTAGATGGTCAAATTCCATTATCTGTATCACTTGAAGAGATAGATAAAGATGAAACGCTTATACAAAAAATTGTTAATTTAAATTTATCCGAAGGGTCATATCGTGGAATTATTGATATTCCTAAAAGTGATAGGAGCATACGTTATTTTCGTGCAAGTCTAGAAAGAACAACTGGTGAAATTGCGCAGAGTAATCCTACCCGCATATACTATGAGGTGGAGATAATACCTATTATTACAGGTGAAGAAAAACGTGCTCAGAATAGAGTGGAAGATAATGGTGAACTTTTCTACCCTGATGAAATTGATGTCTGTTTTGCTCAAAAAACACCTTCAGAACGAATTGCACAGATATTGAATGAACAACAACTAAAAGCAATACCTCCATTATCCTCCGGTTCTTATGAAATACATGATCAGTGTTTTTGGCTTTTGTTGTATAATCAGCGTCTCGAAACAGCAGAAGATACTATTACACTTGCACAAAAGCTCATGGATTATGAAGAAATTCTATTCGCATTACCTAACTATTTAATACAAACTACTGTCCAAGAATGATGAAAGTTGAGGAATTTGTCTAATAAGCTTTCGTTAATTTTTATTCTATTCGAATTCAACAATAACACTATTTGTATCAATGACTATTCTTTTCTTACCAATTTCTGCCTTACGCACATTATTCTTTTGTACGGATTGCTTCTTGAACTGAGTTTATATTTCTTGTGCAACTGACTTAAAATCTAGTTCAGTTATCTTTACCTTTCTAAATAAAAATCTTTCTTTAACAAGGAACGCACTAAATTGCTTTCCTGGGTTTAATTTTGCAATACTTTGGACTTTAGAGAAAAAATAACCCCAAAAAAGACACAAACCATTTATATGCGAACATCTCAAAAGAGACAAAATGAATAAGGGGTGGTTTCTCCTAGTTAGTATTTTTCTTGGTTGTGTACAGGTCTTTAGCTCATCTCACTCCGCGGATCATTCTTTTGGCCCTTCTTTTCCCCTTGAATATGTCTCGCAAGAATACTATGTACTTGTTGGCGCAGGACTTCTAGTAGCAATGGTTTTTGCAACGCTACTGCTCGAGTCAAACGTGCAAAAAATAAGCCTTAAAGCAAATAAAACGGTAAGTCTCGTTTTATTAGGTGTGGCAAGTTCGCTCCCTCTAATAATTATTTCAATTACAAGTGCGCTCAGTGGCAATACCACCATTGCGCTTGTAAGCATTATTGGCACAAATATAGCAAATATTACGCTCGTTTTAGGGCTTTTAGGACTCTTAAAACCACTTTCTATAGGAAAAAACTTTTTGATTGGCGTATGTGCGTTTATTACGCTCCTAGCCCTCACAGCTCTCTTTTTTGTTAGTGTCGCAACACCCTTTGATCAGCAAGCTTCACCAATTATTGATCAAAAAAGCGAGGCATTTTTAGAAATAAAAGACGTGTTTTGGTTGGTAGTCATTTTTTTTATATTTCTTGTTCTTGTACAAAAATTCTTTCATCAAATTCCTGTAGAAAATGTGCAATTTTCTCTTCTTGGAGCAACGCTAAAATCACTTTTATATGGAACATTTGTTTGTTGGAGTGCATTTGAGGCAACAAGAATTTTTATTTTGATAGCACAAATCAATAATGTGCCTGATATAATTATTGCAACAACACTCGTTTTAATTGGAACATCGCTTCCTGAGCTCTCTGTTGGACTCGCAGCAATCGTAAAAAAACATGACGTTGATGTGTCGAGTAATCTTATAATGAGTGTGCTGGTTAATTTAGTTGTTCCTATAAGTTTGATTCTTGCGATTACCAAAACAATGGTTGTTGAAGATTTTATTCTATCGTATCACATTCCCTTTCTTTTACTGAGCTTTTTATTTGCCATAGGCTGCCTCTATTCTCGAGTAGATTTTCTTGGAAGGTTTAAGAGTCTCTTGCTCATTGGTTTATATGTTCTGTTCATCGTCGGTCTTTCTGTTGATTTTCATTTTTTTTGAACTAGAAAATGGACGTGTCAAAAATTACATGAAAAGTATACTGACATCCTTGCTACTGCACGGCGATTTCACGACAGCTGTCTTTTCTGCGTCGAAGCACCTGCATGAATCGGCACTTCTCCTGATTTTACGCCAAGGTGCAGTAGCAATCTTTTTTGTTTTTCGGACATTGCTAGAAAAACTCAATATTTAAAAACCACTATTCCTAGCAGGTAATTATGATTGTATGTTAAACCCCGCATTTTTTATTATAGTTTAAAAAACTATAATTGGTGATAAAAAATGACAGGG
>JBLKOU010000065.1:0-3176 GCA_047603125.1 Candidatus Woesearchaeota archaeon
AGACAAGATTTACAATTACCAAAAGGCAAAGTCGCAGCTCAAGTAGCACACGCATCAGTTACATGCTACAGTAAGGCTGGATTTCTTAAAAGGAATAAATGGATGAAAACAGGCATGAAGAAAATAGTTCTTAAAGTAAAAACCGTTGATGAACTTCAAGACATTAAAAAACGCGCCAAAAAGAAAGGACTCACAACTGCGCTCATTGCAGATGCAGGCCACACTGTTGTTGAGGCTGGAACAATTACATGTTTAGGAATTGGTCCAGATGAAGACGCTCTTATCGACACTGTTACTGGAGAATTACAGATGCTTTAAAAAAGCATTTGATAAGAAAAGGATAAATTCATCGAGGGAAATCTTTAAAAATACCAACATTTAAGAAATATTATGTCCAACGAAGAAGCATACGAAAAAGCAAAAAAAATATTATATGAGTGTTCAACAAAACACGGATTCATTGCTGCAAAAAAACAAAAAAAGGGAAATTATAATCGTATTTGGGCAAGAGATTCTATGATTTGCAGTATAAGTGCATTTATGAGTGATGATCCAAAACTTATAGGAACAGCAAAACAATCATTAGTAACATTAATTAAAAACCAACATGAACAGGGAGAAATACCTAGTAATGTTGACCCTCTAAAAAATAAAGTAAGTTTTGGTGGAACATCTGGACGCGTTGATGCACAATTATGGTTTCTCATTGGTTTTGGTCAATACGTCAAAAAAACAAACGACCGCACATTTGCAAAAGCCCATTTCAAACAATTCGAAAAAACAATTCAGCTCGTACGTATTTATGAATTCAATCACAAAAGTCTGATTTATGTTCCGCAATCAGGAGATTGGGCTGACGAATATATTCAAGAAGGATACGTACTCTATGACCAACTATTATACTACCAAGCATTTTGCGAGTATGCATATTTACAAGAACTACTTAAGAAACCATATACACAAACAAAAGAAAAAATAAAACGCATAAAAGAAACCATCCGTATTAATTATTGGCCAATCAAGAAGAATCTTACAAAAGCATTCCACAGAAATTTATACGCGCAATACACAAACTCAAAAAGACCATATCTTCTCCCTTTCTTTCATCCTGGACATTATGGATTACATTTTGATTTATTTGCAAATAGTTTAGCAATGCTCTTACATATCACAACACCTTTTCAAAAAAAGCGTATCATAAAATTTGTTACTGAATCCTTTGAGCTTCCACCATGTTTTGCCCCCACAATTACCAAAAGAAATCCGTTATACAAAAAGCTTGAAGTTAATTATGGACATACATTTCGAAATTATCCACATCAATATCATAATGGAGGTATCTGGCCCATGATACTTGGGTTTTATGTAAGTGCAAGCCCTAACAAAAAACTACTCAATAAACTTGTGTCATTAGTTAAACAAAATAATTGGGAATATAATGAAGTATATCATGGAAAAAAACTTATTCCTCATGGCACTCCTTCTCAAGCATGGAGTGCAGCAGGTATTATACTTGCATATGAAACACAAAAGAACAAAAAGAAGGTATTTTTATGAAAATCATTGCAACAGACCTTGATCGAACACTTTTACCAAACGGATCACAAAAAAAAGACAACCACATCTACAAAAAACTACGTGCATTTCTCAAAAAAAATAATATCAGTGTCATTTACGTTACAGGAAGAAGAAAGGAACAAATCCCTTCAGTTATCAAACGCTATAATCTTCCTCATCCATTATATTGCATAACAAACGTTGGAACGCAAGTATATTCATACAAAAATGGAATATTTCAACCGATGCAAAACTGGGAAAAAGAGTTACATAAACAATGGAAACCAGGTTTTGATATGTTTGTTGAAGAAAAACTCAAGAGCAGTAAAATACTCAAACCCCAAAGCCCTGCAACAAAAAATCAATTTAAACGAAGCTATTTGGCAAACCCAAAAATATCTCAATCACGAATCAAATCTGATGTAGCACAACGATTAAAAAATATCCCTTACAAATTAACCTATAGCATCGATGCAAACAGAAATATTGCACAAATCGATATAATGCCACCAAAAGCAAACAAAAAAAATGCACTGCAATTTCTCTTAAAACAAATCAAACCAACTGATGTGCTCACAGCAGGAGATTCAGGCAATGACATTTCAATGTTAACGCACACTTGGAAAAGTGTTCTTGTTAAAAACGCAAAAAATAATGTAAAAGAAGAATATAAAAAAAGCCCACACCCTAGCAAAAGATATATTGCAACAGGAAAGTACAAAAATAGTAACGGAAATTATGCATCAGGAATCATTGAGGCTCTCATCCATTATGGGTGGATTAAAAGATTCTAAATTTTTAACTATATTCAACCACTTCCCTAACACATAATCTTTTTAAACAAACCTATTTTCTCCTCAGTAACGGGCCCATAACTCAGTCTGGTTAGAGTGTTCGGCTCTTAACCGAAATGCCAGGGGTTCAAATCCCCTTGGGCTCATTTTCTATTTTAGAATTATCAAGTAAAACAAAACGCACTTTTAATTCAAAACCACAACAAGAAAAAACTAATCCAATTCAACTTTGCCATATTTAACTGCAGTTGAAATAATATAACTAGCAATAATATGAGCTTCTGAAACAGCAATATCAATCGCACGCGTTAACACACTAATTAATAAAATCAAAATTGTTGTTCCTAAAATACCTGAAATAACTGTTGCTAGAAGAACAGCCTCACGTAAAATAATAAAATTACCAAAAATAGCGCCAAATAAAGAAATATAAAGCAAGATAAAACAAATCGCACGAGATGTCTTCAAAAACTTAGCGCGTTTGCGAATCACATCTAAAACAACAACTTTCTCATTCACAGTTTCACGAACTTTCTTAGGACACTTTTTATTTATAAATTCAATTTGCGGTTGAAGTGTTGCAGAAATACGCGTTGTCCTATCAATAGAATACCTACGCAAAAAAGGTTTAACACCACCTAATTCCTCCACACGCTTTAATGGCTTCATACATAAACATAAATAACAATACTATAAAAAACTTTTCAATCAAATTAAGTAAAAAGTCAGCTTTGCCCATTGAGGCGTCTATGTCTCTTGATAAAGAGACAGATAAATTCCCCTGCAAGGTGATTTTTACGCATACATACCAAAACTACATATAAA
>JBLKOU010000017.1:0-23249 GCA_047603125.1 Candidatus Woesearchaeota archaeon
TGGGATGTTTCAAAGGTTATATTTATGCACGAAATGTTTCGTGGAGCTATTTCCTTTAATCAAGATATTAGTAGTTGGAATACTTCAAGTGTTACGAGAATGAATCAGATGTTTCAGGGAGCATCTTCTTTTAATCAAGATATTGGCGGTTGGAATGTTTCATCTGTGACAGATATGGCTTGGATTTTTTCAAGTGCACACTCGTTTAATCAAGATTTATCGTCTTGGGATGTATCAGGTGCAACTAATGATTTTGAATATGGATTACGAGATATGTTTACAAATTCAAATCTTTCAAATGAAAACTATGATAAAGTATTAGTTGCTTGGTCAAATTTACCTTTACAGCAAAATATTACTTTTGGAGTGGGTTCAACACAATACTCAGAAGGCATCCCTGCACAAGCAAGACAAAGAATTATAGACAATTTCGGATGGACAATCGTAGACGGAGGATCCACAGGATTCCCATTCATAGGAGAAATTGATGCCCCATTACATTATTGTACAAACATAATATTCCCTGGAACATATACGCTCCAAAGAGATTTGTCATCCACACAAAATTGTATAGAAATACAATCTGACAATGTAACCATAAATGGAAATGGTTTTAGAATAAATGCAACAACAAATCCAATCGTATTTTCAAATGTGACAAATATAACTATACAAAATGCAATAATAACGTCACATGATTATGCATTTGCATATAATTACACAAATACAAATATCACACTTACAAACACAACAATAGATACAATTAATTTCATAGACTATAATTCACAAGCAAATCTTCAATTTGATATCAGAGATTCACTAGTCTTAACACCGAATTTAACTGTTTCACATAATGAAAGAGTTAATTTCTTCAACACAACATATATTGGTGACATTACACCAACTTCAACTGGCTTTATTGATGTCTATAATTATCGAACTATTAACTTCACAGACATTTTAGATAGAGACATAGATGGATTGAATATAGACATATTCTCAGCAAATAATTCGTTATTTAGTTCACGAATAATTCAGAATAGTCAAATTTCAGATTATTTCTTAGAATATCAATTAACGCCCGAAGGTAAATTTTTCACACCCTATATACGAGATGCAGAATTAATCAATATTGATATAAACCCTATTCTTTTACAAAATATGACTGATGAATCTTTTTATAGCAGTCTGAGAGCACATTTCACTTTTGATCTAGATAATAAAACTCATATGAAAGATTCAAGCAACAATAAAATTCATTTTATTTACCAGGGCATTCCTCATTATGAAGATTATTTGTTTGGACGTTCATTAGACATAGGTAATTTTAGTTTTTTTAATAGTCCTAGCCAGGGAATCATTAGTGTTTTTTCATATAATGATTTGAACCTATCAGATGATTTTACGTTTAGCCTCTGGACTAAGTATACTAATTCTAATTCTCGAGGGATTTTCAATCAGATATCTTCAAGTGACTCACAAAGAGGCTTTAGTTTGAGTTGGACTCTCGGTCCTCGATTACGCATTTCAGATTCCAATTCTGATTTTGTAGCACAAACTGATTCTCTGTCTCCAGATGAGTGGTATCATGTTGTTTTTCAATATAATTCAACTCATTTTAATATATATCTAAACAGTGTTTTAGTCGATTCTGTTTTTCTAAATGGTGTTAAGATAAATTCTACTGAGAATATTTCTTTTAGAAATGCACATAGTGCAGTTAAATCTCTGCTAGATGAGATTATGATATTTAACACGAGTTTAACACCTTCACAAATTTTAGAAATATATGCTAATCAATCAACACGATTTTTGGAAAAAAGTAACACCTTAGTCTTACCTGAAACTATTGTTGAATCAGGTTTTGATACAGTCGAATTACAATTACAAGGATTATTAAATAAAACAACGATGAGAGCCCAGATTGAGGTTTTAGATGAAGGAATTTGGATGAGAAAACCTTTTCAAACTATGATATATAATGGGACACATCATTCTGCTACATTTACTATTTCTCCTAATGTCACTATGATAAAACCTATATTGGAGACGCAAAGTTTAGATTCTTTTATTCCTCAAATAATAAATAGTGCAATATTACGAATGTCAATTTCGCAGAAAATAAATGAATATCGTGTCCGTATTGATGAGAATAATTTTTACCTTGGTGAGATAGTAAATATCTCGCAAAGTAATTTGCTCCAAATCACCCTCCCACAAGACACAGTACACATCAACGTTACAAACGACTTTATCCAAAGATACTCAAGACTTTTAGGAACAGAGCATCAAAAAAACATCACCATAACAACAACAAACTCTCCAATTACTGATCTACATATAAGCTTCAACCAAACAAGTATTGGACAGCAAAAATACGGCTACACCACATACACAACTAATTGTGAAACAATACAACCAAACCAAGAATGCACTATCACATTCAACCTCACAGTCAACCCAGACCTACCCACATCCTACGCCGCAGAACACATAGCAACAATCACATACAGAACATACAATGGCACATACATACAAGAACACATCCCATTCTCATCCATATTAGAAACATTCATCGAACTAGAATTCACACCAGACAACCTCATATTCAACCAAACAAACATCCAAAACACACAAATAATCGACATCGACTTTACAAACATCGGTTCAAACCCAACCGGACCCATTGCACTCAGTGCAACACACCCATTCATAGACTTTTTATACGAAGAAGTGCCTGAGAGCAACATCCCATCCTTAGGACCAGCAGCAACAAATAAAATCCAAGCACGACTCCAACTCACCAACCTCACACACCAAACATACCAAGGATACATCACATTCACATTCAATGGCATGCAACAAATACCATATACAGTAAACGTCATCCAAAACACTACGTATTCTCAAACACAGTTCATACAACAACATAATACGTCAGTTGAGTATCCAATTTACATTAACAACACAGGAAATGTCCAGCTTGTTAATATACTACAAACATATCAAAATTATACATTACCACAGAGTTGGATTTCCTTTGAGCCTATTGTTGGAACAATAGATAGTGAAGAGTCAGTTATTTCACCAATGACAATAACAGTCCCCGAATATACACCTCCAGGGGAGTATGAAGGAGTGGTACAATTTGAAGGACAATGGGGCTTTGTGCAAAATCATAGTATTCGTGTAATTGTTCCAACAAATAGAACATGGAGCATTACACCAACACGCCACAACTACGAAATGCTCATCACAGAAGCACCACAAGAATATAAACTACCAAGTTTTAATATCACAAACGCAGGAAATGTCCCAATCAATTACACAGTCGCGTTCACATACGGTGGAGATTCATTCAATCTTTTCCCTTCAGCAAGACATGATTCGGGAATTATCTCTTACTTGCAACCAACAACACAATTCACAGTCTACCCTGGACAAACATACATATACAACACAAGCGTTCAATCATACGACGATGCAGCAGACGCACCACCAAACATGCGACTTGCCATGAACTTCACAATACAAAACCAAACCGACACAAACCAAGCAAGTCAACTTGTTGACTATATCATAAATGTAGTCGATTTAGACCCATTCGTTGATTCTTGGCGATATGAGAACAACCTTCTTTTAGAACCAAACGCACCCATTGAAATATATAAACCATTTACCATTCAAGCACGAATCTTTGATGATGGGGGAAATATCAACCTCTCCACCGCACGATTCACCATTGATGACGGAATCACAAACACAACATATGAACCAACATTTGTCAATGATGCAACAGCAACACTCCACCGATACTACCTCACATTCACCCCACAAACAGACAACCCCCACACAATTTGGGTCTATGTTGAAGAAAATAACAACCCACAAAAGGCAGCAAACGAGTCTATACAACTACAAATAATGACACGACCGCAGATTGCATTTTTAGATACAAGTGCCATACAAAACCGACTAGCAACAAATAAATCAAATCAAACACATAATGTCACACTAGAAGTACCCTTCACCATAACAAGCCAAGGCGGACAGAATGCGCAAGGACAATTCTTCACAAATGCGGATGTACTAGTATATAATATCACATACTCTGCAACAGTCCCAGACGGTTGGCAATCACAAATACAATTTAGCGAAATCTTAAGCCAAGCAAATGAGGCAATCCCAAGAACACTCAATATCACAATCCCCAAAGGAACACCCGTAGACAACTACACTGTCACACTCCAAGCACAGTTCACAAACCCAGATAGAACACAGACAACAATCACGAGACCAATAACCGTGAAAGTATTACCAAATTATGACTATGAAATATTTGTGACAAATAATACAATCACACAAGAACACGGAACACAAAAGATTACAACTATTTTTATACAGCCACGAGGAAATGCGCACACAACAGTCACACTCCAAACACAAAATGCTCAATATACGACGCAGTTTTTAGATACAACCTACAAAACTGTTGGAGGGCCATATACACTAGAATATAATCGTTTATCACCACTCACTATTTCAATGCGAACAAGTGTACCACAGCATGCAAATGAGTCGGGTTCTTTTGACGTTCACGCACAAAATGCACAAGGACAACAACGTTCAATTCCTTTACAACTAACTATACCTGAAGATGATACCATTAGCGTGTCAACAAATCAAATAGGAGAAAATGTCATTGCAGGAGACACATATGATATATCATTTATCAACTTTACAAACCTGGGAAATATTCCAGTACAATTAAACTTCTCTTTAGATGGAGAAATAGTAAATATTGCAGACCCACTCTTTGGTGGGTCAGGTATCACTATACCAGAGAGTGTAACACTTATCCCTTCTCAAACATACCCGCTCCCTTTTATCTTCACTGTTCCAAGTACTGAAACAACGATTAGGGGTAATCTTACTTATACACAGAATCAAAATGAGACTCTTATCCCTGTTGAATTGAATACGTATTCTTTTTCACTCTCCCTCTCAAATAGAACATCAAAAACAAACTTGTTAGCACAAGACCCCTTCACTTATAGAGTATTATTAACGGATGCACTTGGAGAGGCCATTGAGCAAAATATTACTTTTTCAGCCAGAGTAGGGGAACAAAACTGCCCACTCTTAGAAGTGAACCAAGTGATGGTGGATGATTTAGTGTACCATGACGTTACATGCCAACTCCCCTCACGACCTGATGGTTTAACACATCCTATGTCAATTACTGTTACATATAATAGTCCGATAATAGGCTTAACATCGTTTGTAAGAAATAATATTTTCTCAGTACACTATAAAGATATAACCCCTCCAGAAGTATTAACATTTACAATGAACGACACACAAGCAAATCAACCGATTCGCTTTAGTTCAGCAATCACTGACAATGTATATGATTTAGTACCAGTTAAAAACGATTACACAGTACGATTACGTGCAACACACACACAAACGCAAACTCAAACTGTTATTCCATTTTCATATAATGTATTGTCCCAAAATTTCCAAGCAACACATACTTTTGCACTTCCAGGTTTGTACTCTTATATAATTGAAGCAATTGATCCAGCAGGAAATATGAATAATTCGTATCAAGGAACATTTGTTTTGTTTGAAGAGCGCTTATTTACAGGTAATTTTTCATTCACAAATGAATTTGGAATAGCGCAAATTGTAAATCCACGCTTAGAATTTACAGATTCATCTCAAACTATTTCAATTCAGCCAGTTAATGGGCTGTATTCTAGTGTAATTAGAACAGGTATTTTTAATGTGAGTATAATTCACCAAAATAAAAGGTTAACAATTGCTTCAAGTGATCTTTTACAGTATCCACAAGAGCATCCTATTTCTTATATGCCGCTAGAAAAAGATCGTTATGCAATTTATCCTTTAACAGCATATTCTCAAATGAGTACTGATAAAATATATGATGGATTTGTTTTTTCAGTTCCAACAAGTAGTTCATTTAGAGTCTTTTTTAATTATTCTTCGTACCAAGTGTTGCAACCAAATGGATTGAAAGTCATGGCTTGTCCAAACTTTAATCTAACAACATATCTACATGGTAATAGACAATTTGCTTGTCAAAGTGGTTGGAACTTTCTTAACACATTAGATATCCCTACTGCAGTTGATACACAATATTTTGGTAGCGCTGTAGATACAATTGCAGATACTATGTACGCGGTTATCTTTTTTGAGTATTTTACAGAAGGGGATCCTTCAGTTCAATTTGGAGAAGATTCTTTATCTTTCACACTTGATCATAATCAAACATATACGCATCCATTCTCAATTCGAGCAAGCTCGAGTGGGGGAAGTCTCATTAATGGAGACATTATGTGTGATACATCGAGTAGTTTTGCAGAATTTTGTGATATATTTACAATTTCACCAATAACATTTTCATCAATCTCATCAGGGACAACTCATCATACAACTCTTCAAGTTACTGTTCCATATGCACTCGATCCAGGAGAGTATGAAGGGCGATTATTGTATAGAAGTAATTTAGCAACAACAAGGCCATTGTATCAGTCTATACCCATTACAATAACTGTTTTACCCTTAGCAACATATGATATTACAAGTCAAGAACCAGGCACAATTGTTGCTGGCGCAAATCAAGCAATTCGCGTTGACTCCTTTCAAATAAAAAACACAGGTAATGTTGAAAAAATGATATCTTTTGAGTCTGACAGTAAACTCTTGAGTCCGAGCTCACTTTTTATACCAAAACAATCCACTATTAATTATCATGTCGACTTACAAGCGCCTTTCCAACGAGGAAATTGGATGCAATCTGTCACGTTGGATCAAGATCATACTTTCACATATGATATTAATGTCACACATGAAATAGAAATTGTTTCTATTACTCCTTCCCAATCCCTGCTTCCGAATCAAACGATTGATATTTTGTTTAACGTATATAATGAGAACGGAATAATTGATACGAATTCTCAATATTTTTCACAATTTCAAGTAAAGATTGGTGGACAAATTTGTACTAGCTCGACAGAGCAATTTATACGACGAGTAGGACAACCTGATAGAATAACATGTACTGTTCCAGAACTAATACAAGAACAAGAAAACTATACACTACAATTAGCAATAACTCTTGATGGGGTCACGCCAACGGGACTTTCTCAGGTAACATATCAGGATGTTTTGCCACCAACATTTGTTTTTGTTCAAAAAACAATCGAGTATGCAAATATATCTCAGGTGCATTTTAATCTTACAGATATGAGCCAGGTTGAAGATCAGAGCGTTCGTGTGCAGGTAAGAAACTCACAAAATCAGCTCGTTTACGAACACATAGGTGTAGGAAATTCTTCGCAGGCTAATTTGTCAGTTGAGAATGTCACGTATACTTTTTCGTATGAATTTGCTCAAGCAGACTCGTATGTGCTTACGATTGATTATTGTGATACATTTGCAAATTGTGATCGGCGTTTTGTACGAGTAAGTCATTTTCCAGTTATAGAATATATCGCTCCTCCAGGGCAGAGTATCGGTAGAAATAGTGCAATTGTCTCTTCTATAATTCATCCGGACTTGCAGCGAGTTACATCGCATTCTCAAGATTCTAAAATTTTTTTCAAAGACCCTCAGACAAGAGAAATTCTCTATGACGGATATACGGATACACTTGGAAGATTCTCCCTTTTTGCATTACAAAACAGAACATATGATTTGCAAATACAAAGACCAAATGCAAAATTCTTATTTGAGAGTATAACCTATACTGGCCAAAGCCTACTTTCATTTGAACAGGTCACGCCTCCAGGACTCAATCATGTAAAAGCGTCCTATGGAATAGAGCCTGAAGTCGAATTTACACAGGCTCAAGTTCAATTTAATGTCTCCAGTCAGGGTTTAACTCGTTCACAGGCGTATGTGGTTATTTGTCGAGACTTTGATTATGCGTCACTGAGCTGCTCTGATCAGCAAGTACAGACATTAACAAATCAACAACTCAATCCACAGACTATCGATGGTCGTTTTATTTTTACATTTAATACTTCAGAATTTAGTGTATTTTCACTTGTTATCCCACCACCAATTACTGTGCCGCCGCAAAGTTCACCGCAAAGCCCAATAACAGGTGGAGGAGGAGGAGGCTCAGGGGGTTCAGGAGCTTCAATTGAGCAAATAAAAGAAGCTTTAAACCTTACATTGCGAAATATTAGTCGTGTGGAGGCAAGCAGGCCGAGAGACATTCAAGCAAATACACAAAATATTGACCAAACACTTTATTATGGAGAGACTGCAACAATTAATATTGATTTAACAAATTCTGGAAATGCAACGCGAATGGTTCAAGTAGAACTTACTGATGGTCTTCAAGAAGTAGTTCAAATACAACCGGAACAATTTTCTATATTACCTGGTCAAAACGAACAAATTCAGGTGCAAATAAGAGCAGATCAATCTGCAACTAAACAAATTTATGATGGGTTTATTTTCATTGAACTTGGTGCGGAAGTTATTAGTATCCCTGTTAAAATTAGACTTCTGGACATTCCTGAGCAGCGACCAGCATTGCAATTAAGTATGTTAACTCCATCTGTTTCACCAGGGGGTGTTCTTCGATATACTGTAGAAGTGCGTAATCCATATGCTCGTGAAATGCCCGCATCAATTTCTTATGAAGTTTACCGCTCTTTAACTGATACATTGGTCTATTCAAATATAGAGCAAAGAAATATCAGTAAAGATAATCCTTTGTGGACAATCGCGTTTCCACTAAATTCTTCGTTTTCCCTAGGACCGTATTTTATAATAGTGCGTATGAATTATATTGATATAGACGGTTCTCGACAAGAAACAAGTGCGTCTCGACCATTTGAGATATCTGAGAATTGGTTTTTCTACACTCTTTTTACATATGGAATATTTGTTATCCGAGTTTGGCATGTGTTATTGCTTGTGAGTATACTACTACTAGGAATACAGAGTTTTAAAACAGTGAGAAATACATTAGAGAAAAGAAGAAAATATCATTTACCTGTAGAATTTAAATTATTACCACGTGCTGGAGAATCGAGTGGTTTTATAGGACATCTAGCCGAAACTCGAATGCGAAGCTTTGTTGAAATGGAGCAGCTAAAGATGCATACATTAGTAGCTGGTTCAACAGGTGGGGGTAAATCTTTTGCCTCACAGGTAATTATAGAGGAGGCCCTAAAAAAGAATGTTGCAGTTGTTGTCTTTGATCCAACAGCGCAGTGGACAGGATTTTTGAGAAAATTGACGAGTAAAAGGGTCCTAAATTTATATGATAAATTCAGAATGAATCCAAAAAAGGATCCACAAGCATTTAAAGGAAATATTCGCAGAGTAGAGAACCCTCGAGAAATAATTGAACTAAAAGAATATCTTAAACCTGGAGAAATAACGGTTATTGACATGCATAAAATGAGATTAGAGGATATAGATTTATTCGTTGCAAATACGGTGAGTCAAGTCTTTTTAAATGAATTAGAAGAAAAAGAAGATTTAAAATTACTCATGGTTTATGATGAAGTACATCGATTACTTCCAAAATTCGGTGGAAGTGGTGCTGGTTTTATGCAAATAGAGCGTGCTTGTAGAGAATTTAGAAAGTGGGGTATTGGACTTGTATTAGTATCTCAAGTTTTAAGCGATTTTATAGGTCAAATTAAAGCAAATATTAATACGGAAATACAAATGAGAACAAGAGATGAGGATGATTTAAAACGCCTTAGCCTCAAGTATGGAGAACAATTATTTCAGGCAGTTATTAAGGCCGATGTTGGAACAGGTATGATTCAAAACTCTAAATTTAATAAGGGTCGACCGTATTTAGTTTCATTTCGCCCAGTACTTCATGAAATTGAACGTTTGAGTGAACAAGACCTTAAAAAATATGATCACTATAATAACCAAATTTTAGACATTAAATATATGCTTGAACAATTATCACAAAAACAAGACATTATGGACTTTCAAGTAGAAGTTGATTTGGCAGTTGATAAATTAAAAGAAGCAAGATTTGATGTGGTCGATATATATCTGGATGAAATAAAAATAAAAGTACAACGTGCTTGTGAAAAACACGGACTCACATGGCAGAAGAGAGAAATAAAATTAATCGATGAGGCAGTCTTGCAAAAGTTCATTAGTTTAGCTCATCATGAACATAAACAAGCTGTTAAAGGAAAATCAGAACAACCGGTAGAGGATGCTATTGAGACATCAGCCACAAAAACAAAAGAAGATTCCCAATCACAAGTAGGAGAAGAAAAAGTAGAGCAAACAAAAACTACAAAAACAAAAGAAGAACCACAGTTGCAAGTGGAAAAAGAAAAATCCGTCGAAACAAAACAACCGACTGAAAATAAGCTTGATAAATTAAAAAAATTATTAAATGACGATGATTAGGTGAAAGGTACAAAAGAATGTTTCATTTGAAAAAAAAAGAGGAGTCGCAAGAAACCACGCAAGTTCATGACAATCAAAATACTGATTTTGCTAAGCAAATTCAATTACTTCAAACAAAGGTGGAAACGCAAGAAGCAAAATTGGCTGCTCAAGCAGAGCTTCGTCAAGTAACTGATGGGAAGATATCTCGATTACAAGAACAGATTGGTGAAATTAAAGAATTATACCAGGTTTTAAGTGTTGAAAAACAAGATTTAGTTAAACAAATCGAAATCACAAAAAAACTCATTGAAACTGCCAAGCCTTTAGAATTATTTAAAGAAGTTTCTAAGATACAGAATAAACAAACAATTCTAGAAGGAAAATATGATTTAGCGATACGAAAACAAAATGCATTTCAGAGTTCATTTGATGAATTCTCTCAAAAGTTGCGAGCATTTAAGGGTGCAGATCAGTTAATAAAAATACAAGAAGAAACGAAAAAAGATTTGTTTGAAGTAAAAAAGATGAACTCTAAAATCGTTGCACATGCAGAAAAAATTGAAAATCATTATATTGAAATAAAATCAAAAGTAGAACATGTGGATACACAAATAAATCAAATGACGAATTTGCATGCTGAACTATCAAAATTAAAAGAGGACATGAATAAATTGTTAAATGATCCTGAATTTGATAAAAAAACATATGAGAGCTTAAAACAAGCTCATGACACATTGACTGACTTGGTTGCTCAAACATTTTCCAAACTAAAAGAAAAACAAAAGCAAATAAAAGAAGATTTAGAAAAGCATAAAGATCATCATCAAAATACTATTAATTCATTAAAGCAAACAACTGACTACCATATCACCCGGTTTTCTGATTCTTTTGAAAAAATTCATACACAATTGTCGCGTACGGACTTAGAATCAATAGACAAATTGAAAAAATGGGTTGTGTATCTTATAAAAACGGATCCAAAGCATGCACATTTACTGAAAAAATGAAAACAAAACTGCTGTTCTTATTTTTAATCTTTCTTTTGCCAACAGTAGCCTTTTCCTACATACAAGCACAAGAACTCATCATTGAGCAAACAATACGCGGTGGGGTGCAAAGTCAAAGTGATATTTCTCATCTGCAAGCAAGATTGACGTATGTGCCATTTGACACCTTCTCGCAACAGCTCTTACAAGAACGCTATTATCCAGATACGGCTACGCGTTTGGAGCAAGAGATTCTTTTTGAGTGGCCTGGTTTAGTAAATTATGTCAATTATGAGTATCAGTATACAATTCATACGAAAAATCGCTATGCGCCAGTTACGAGTAAAGTAACTTATCCTTTACAGGTAACTCCTGAACTCTTAGAATATGTTGAATTTACCCATTTGATGGATAGTAATATGGAAATTATTGAGAAGGCACAAGAACTTGCACAGGGTAGTGATGATGTATTTGTTATCGCCTCAACAATTGCTCATTGGGTAACACAAAATATTGAATATGATTTAAACACGCTTACTGTGGAGGCTTCAAATCCGGCAACATGGGTGTTTGAAAATCGTTTTGGTGTGTGTGATGAGTTATCGGTGTTATTTGTTTCCATGATGCGCTCTTTAAATATTCCTGCGCGCGTTGTGACGGGGATTTCATATACAACGAGTGATTTATTTGATCAGCCTTGGAATGCACATGCGTGGGCGCAAGTGTATATGGGAGAATATGGTTGGGTTCCATTTGATCTGACGTATCGACAATTTGGGTATGTGGATGCAACGCATATGCAAATTTCAGAATCGTATGAAGGTGATCAGACTGCCGTTCAATTTCAATATAGAAGTTTGGATTCGCAAGTTTCTTTAGATATTTCCCCTTTAGAATTTCAAACAAGGGTTCTTAATCAATCAGATGATGTGTCGCTTTCGCTAATAGCTGAGATAGACGTAGCTCGCGAAAGTGTTGGTTTTGGATCATATCAGCGTATACTTGCAACAATAACAAATACGCAAAATCATTATATTGCTGCTTTTATTGATTTGAGCACTCCTGAAGCGGTTGAGGGAGAAAAAAAGCAATTTGTTATTTTAGAGCCGCATCAAACAATTAAGCGTTCATTTTTAGTAACGACACCGATGAATCTGGATTCTCAGTATATTTATACCTTTCCTGTGGCATTATACACGCAAGGAATAGAATTAGCACGAACGAATTTTACAAGTACGCATCAATCAGCCGTGTACCAACCATCTGATATACCATTTGTTGAGTCGCAAACATCGAGTGCTCCGTTTTCGTGTGACACACAATCAACCACGCATTATAGCAATGAGACTATTTTCTTTTTGTGTGAAAACACTGAGGATGTACAAATTGAGCTGTGTTTTATTGAGCAATGTGCATCCATATTACCTGGCGAGAAAGAAACATTTGAAGCGACATTTGAACGACCAGGTATTTATGATCGTCTTATAGAATATGAAAGTCAATCCTTTGCATTAACATTTGTCGTTCGGGATCGAGCAAGATTACAAATTTCTGACCTGACATATCCAAGAACAGTTGAAAAGAATGATTCACCGGTAATCTCTTTTACTTTAGAGAAAACAAGTGTTTCTAACCCGCAACATGCAAGAGTGACACTCACAAGAAAGCAGCCACAAGTTTGGTCGCTTCCTTTAATCACACAGGATCAAGATTTTGTATACGAGCTTTCACATCGACTGTTAAAACCGGGTTTAAATGAGTTTACTTTGGCATTAGAATATCATGATGGGGAAAGGAGGCAAGTAGAGATTCAGACTATAGAAATTGAGTTTGTTGGACTCTCTTTTTTTGAGAGAATGTGGTTGTATCTTCGAGATTTACTTTTGTGAGATCACGCCAATTTTAGGACAAAGTTTTTGTAATGGGCACGAATGACATTGAGGATTTCTTGGTGTACAAATGGTTTGACCGAGTTTTATGATATTATTATTATACGAAACCCATTCCTTTTTTGGAAGTGCTTTTTCAAGTGCGATTTGACTTTGTTCTCTTGTTTTTGTGCGAATAATCCCCAGCCTATTTGAAATTCTATGAGCATGTGTATCAACAATCATTGCAGGTATTTGAAATACTTCTCCAAGTATGACATTTGCTGTTTTCGGTCCTACGCCAGGCAAAGAGGTGAGTTGTGAAAATGTGCTTGGAACCTTTGCATCGTGTTTACTTATGAGGATGTGACATGTTTGTAAAATATGTTTTGCTTTTGTGTGATAATAGGTAATGGGAAAAATTTTTTCTTCCAATTCTTCCTGGCTGAGTGTGAGAAACGCTTGTGGCGTTGCATAATTTTCAAATAATTTTGCACAAACGGGTGCAGTTATTTTGTCTTGGGATTGTGCTGAGAGCATGGTTGCAATAAGTGATTTAAATGGATCATTTTGTCGTACTGCTTTGAGATCGTCAATAGGTGTATGTACTGAGTCTGCATAGTTTTTGAGTTTTTCAAGTATTTTAGGAATTGTCATAGTCTAACATACCGCACGCTGCTTGTATATCTTCGCCCCGCGATTGACGAATAAAACATTTGTATCCATTTTGTATGAAGGTGTCTTTAAATAATTGCATATTCTTACTTTTTTGAAACGACTTTTTTGGATTGCGCTCGATCAGATTGATATGAACATTTTTGGGTAATTCTAAATCTAAAATTCCTTGAAGATGTTTTTCTGTGTCATTTACTCCATCAATGAGTGTATATTCAATCATGATTCCATGTTTTTTTCCTTGGCAATACGTCTGAATAAAGGTAAGTATTTTGGAGAGGGGTGGTGTGAGAGGGATGAGTTTTTTTCGCTCATCCTCGAATGGTGTGTGTAGAGAAAAGGCTCCTTGGCAAGGAAGTTGTGCAAGTTTATGGATATGCATACCACTTGTTGAGACCGTAATTTTGTTATAGGGAATATGAAATTGTTGATGTATTTGCTCTACTGCCTGTTGTACTTGTGAGAAATTCGTGAGTGGTTCACCTATACCCATAAATACGACGGACGTTGGAGTTGTGCCTATATGTGTCTTTGCATCTTTAACTTGTGTGATAATTTGCTGACTTGTGAGATTTTGTTTAAATGTGCCTGCATAACAAAAGGTACAACCGATTGGACAACCAATTTGACACGAAACACAGACAGTATATTTCTTATTTTTTGTTGGGATGATGACGCTGTGATACTTGTTATCGTATGAGATTTTTACTGTTTTATCCTTTGCTGTGAGAATATTCATTTTCGATAGATGGAGTCACCATAATAATGAATCATTTTGATGACTTTTCCTTTTTGCATATCTGTTATTTCTTTTTGTGAAAATAATGCTTTACCAATTGCCAGATTCATGTTTGATTCATGGTCGCATATGAGTATGAGATCATTTTTTTCAAATTCTTGCGTGCTGACAATACCTGGGCGCATGATGTCTGCACCTTTGACAACATAGGGGACTGCTCCTCTATCCACAGTAATTATTGGAAGTGTTGGTTTTGCATGAAGAGTGGGGTAGAGCGTGTTGTCTTCGAGAAAAAGGATGCACTTTTTTTCTTTGAAGTAATATATGTTATCGACAAGAATAATCAAATCTTTTTTGGAGAATTCCAGACCGAATGGCTCGCAAGCTTTTGAGAGTTCTTTTATTTGAGATTTTGAGAGTGGGACTTGCTTCATATGGGAATTTGAAAGTCTTTTGTTTTAAAACTCTTATGTATACCTTTTTAAAGAAAGAATTTTCTTTTTTTTCTATGCATACAAAAGAAGATAAACTTCGTGCAGGGAAACTTGCAAGAGAGACACTTGATTATGGACTCACACTTATTAAGCCTGGGGCGTCGTATTTAGCGGTATATAAGGCGATAATACAAAAAATACATGATTTAGGTGCAAAACCTGCATTTCCGCCGCAAATGGCCTGTGATGACGTTGCAGCGCACTATATTCCTGGTCTGAACGAAGATATTATTTTTGACAAACAACTCGTTTCTTTAGACGTTGGTGTCTGTGTTAATGGGGCTATTGGCGATTGTGCTTGCTCAATTGATTTATCGGGAAAACATGAAAAGTTACTCGTTGCAGTCGATGATGTTCTCAAACAAGCAATTTCTCATATAAAAGTCGGAGTGACACTTGGCGAAATTGGCCAAATTATTGATCAAACGGCGGCAAAATACGGATTTATGGCTATTCGTAACCTCTCGGGACACGGGTTAGGACATAATCAGGTGCATACGCCTCCAAATATTCCAAATTACAATAATCATAGTCAAATTACAATAACTAACGATATGCATTTTGCTATAGAACCCTTTATTACAACGGGTTGTGGGACTATCTATGATGCGGGAAATCCGCAAATATTTTCTTTTGTGCAAAAAAAACCTGTACGTTCATTGTTTGCACGAGAGTTGCTCAAACACATCAAACAATTCGAGACATTGCCGTTTTCTATTCAAGATATTGCACATACTATGCCTGCGGCAAAACTGCAACTTGCACTTCGAGAATTGCTGCAAGCGGGAATTTTACAAGGTCATGCGCCGCTTATTGAGCAAGAGCATGGAATTGTGGCACAAAAAGAGCATACAATTTATGTGGATGAATCTGGCGTTGTTCATGTAACAACAGATTCGAAATAATAGTGTTTAGATTATTCCGACAATTAAAACTATTAGCTTTTTCTTAATTATTTTAGAACTATAAACAACTTGTTTCTTTTACATCATTCGTACTTGATTTTTTCTATTTTTGCTTACTTTTTTTAAAAATCACAACATTTATATATTTCTACGTCACTATTATATCTAATTATGTCGGAAAAATTTACTATTTCGTTGGGGGTGATAGAGGCACCACCAGGTTCGAGCGCGGATCAGTTGGCCAAGGTTGTTTTAGAACGTCTAGGTTTACAGCCGAAAAAACGCGGTTCTACCGAGCATATGCATAAAACGCTTGTGGAGTTTTACGAGCGTGCAAAACATGCAACAGCGAAAAAAGACCAGAAATTAGCAGTTTTGACAGTGGATGAAATGGCGCTCTTTGCAAAAATTAGTAGGCAAACGATGTATGAATATCTCTCTCGTTGGACTGCGATAGGTCTTATTCAAAAGGTTACGTATATTGATGATCAAAAAAAAGTGATTATTGGGTACAAATTGAGTGGTTCGAGTTTGTCGGATGCATTCGCGAAAGTCAAAAGTGTTGTTGCTGAACAGCTTGAACAGACAAGTCAATATATTGATGCATTGCAGCGATCGCTCAAAAATGAAAAGATTGCTGAGAAGATGCGTCAAAATAGAACTGAAAATTCTGAGTAAAATCAAAAGATTTTAGGCTTAATGTATTTAAGCATTACCTGAATTTTAAAGTCGATTAATTGTGCGATAATTAGAGAATAAGCATTCGTCAGGAACTTGTTGTTGAAGATTGGCGCGCACGTTTTTAGGAAATCCTGTTTCTTTTCGTAATCTATCTTTTCTTAAGAATGTGGGTGTTTCGTTGCCATTATAAATTGCTGCAGCTTGAATGGTGCATGGTGCAATTGATGGCATGTGTCTTTTCGGTATGCCGTTTGTTAATCGTAAAAATACCCCTTCGTAGTGATTTTCACTTTTATCTTGTCTGTTTACTCCGTATCCTCTTTCAAAGAAAAGAAATCCGCAATCAGTACTTTTGCCAAATTCTTGTATGTTAAGAGTGCGAAATTGAATCGATGCAATGGAACGCGGTTGTGAAAAATAGTCATCGATCCAAGGAAATTGGCGTTGATTAGTTTTTTTTTTCCTATAAGACTCAAAAGGGATCGTTCCGTAAGTGTTTGAGATGAACCAACTTGTAGGCTTGTAATTGGAAACATGTCTTGCTTGAGAAAATAAACGAGTGTATTTGGCGTAATCACAAGTGGTGTTACTCGAAAGTACTTAAAAAACTTTCTTTTCTGGACAGTGTTTGAATATCGTTATAAGCACTATTTCCTTGGTGAAATGTCAGAAATCGAGTGATTCATGCAACGAAGATTTCGCGAATAGACAGCCGTCGCAAAATCACCGAAATAGTGCGTTTTATGTATCGGACTAAGTTCAAACACTGTCCTTTTCTGGCTAAAACTGTTCCCTTTATTTAATAATTGCTAAAAACTTTCTAGCATATTTGGATATTTGCGTTATGCGAACATTTATCTTCTATCTGATACATTTACCTATCTAAAAAAAGGTATCTGGATGAGTTTTTTTGCAAAATCGGAAAAATCTCGAATGACTGCTTTCGGAAAAAAGTTTGAAATTCTGACATTATTCCGAATTTCTCTTTATTTGCTTGAAGCTTCTAAGCTTTCTGATATAATCCCGAATATTTAGTGGAAACTAGTTTTTGATCCTTTGAATGGTCAATGGGGGTTCAACATGAAAATGTATGAATCGAAGGGGTTTTGTATAAGTTGGTGGTGCGAATTTGGTATTATGCCGACACCTTATTTGTCGCTAGAAATTTTTGAGCGTTTCTATAAACTTTCAATTTTTTTGAGTATGCTTTTTGTAGCTTTGTTTTTTCGAATAATTTGATTTTTGATTAAAACTTTTAGAATTTCGTTTTTGATCACGATTTTGTTTATATTCTGCAAATGATGTCTCTTTTGGAATGGGTGAATCTTTTTTTCTCACGTAGCCTGTTTTTCCTTTAAATTTATCTTTCGAGTCTTTTGGTTTAGACGTGTACTCTCTTTTTACAAATGACGATTTACTGTCATCGCGCTTAAAACCAGGTTGTTTAGAATCATATGTGTCTTTTCGTTCATATCTTCTTTTCGGACGGTCGGCAGTAACATCTCTTGGCTTAGAAACAAAATTTCTTCGACTGCTGCTTTTGTCTTGAGAATTATCATTTCTAGATTCGAATCTATTCGAACGAGGTGAATTCTGACTTTTTGAACGCGTTTTATGCGTTGTTGTTTCACAAGTTTCGGATTTTCTAAACTTTTTATCGATGCTAAAAGATTTCGCCTTTGCTTCTTTTGATTTAAAATCACTTCTTTTTACTAATTTTGGAAGTGGTTTTTTACTAATTTCTTTGAGAGCTGAAATCTCTGTTTCCTTTAGTTCTCGAAATTCTCCTGGGCGGAGTTTGTTAACATGAATTGACCCTATTTTTACACGAACAAGGCGATGAACGCGATAGCCAAAATGCTTGAAAATTCGCTTGACAATTTTATGTCGTCCGACATGAATAGTTATTTCACATTCATTGTTTCGTACATTGCCAATCGAGATATTTGTAACAGGGCCATCGTCTAATTCGATGCCTTGGTGCATTTTTGCTATATCGCTTTTTTTGAGTTTTTCATCAAGTGTTGCCCGATATGTCTTAGTCATCTCAAAGCGAGGATGCATAACTTTATTTGCAAATTCTCCGTCATTTGTGAGTAAAATAAGGCCTTCCGCGTCTTTATCAAGTCTTCCGATAGGATAAATTCGTGTGTTTTTTAGTTCTTGCGGGAAAAGATCATTGATTTTTTTTGCTGCAAATTCGTCTTTAAGTGTTGTCACATACCATTTTGGTTTGTAATGAGCATAATATTTGAATTTTGGGAATGAAATAGGTTTGTCATGGACGAGAATAGTGTCTGAGCGGGATGCTTTGTCACCTATAGTGATTGTTTTTCCATTTACTGAAACGACTCCTTTTTTAATGAGCTCTTCGCATTCTCGTCGAGAAGCGATGCCTGCACTGCTAAGGAGTTTTTGTACTCGTTCTTGCATGGTGATGAAAATATTCGGTGATTTATAATATCTCTGTTTTTTAGAGTGCGAATTGTATTGTTTTTGATAGGATGTTTTCGATTCTAAATTTAAAGGAATTGCTAAAATATATTAGTTGTCGGAATAATTTAAACATCGTTTTGTCGAATACATTACACATCTATAACACAGGTAAATGCAATCTTGCCTGAATCAAGTGCTTCAATACTCATTTGATGGTATGTGACTGACTTAAATGGCTGGCTTTCTATATACGCATCCGCAAGTATGAGATTTGCTTGTGCGGTGATGGTAAAGTGTGTATGCGTCTTTTTTATAGCGATATTTGTGCAGTTTGTTACCATGTTTTTTGTATCCAGAATGTAGAGGCATTGTTCGAGAAAGTCAAATATAGCGCCCGTTAATGTCTGTGCCCGTGTTGTTATCGTTTCTTGTTTGTTTGTTTGAGGGTCTGTGTTTTCTTTTTTTACCGTGGCAAACATTGCTTCAATGTAATTGACAAGTGCGTCTTCTAACGTATCTCCAAAACTTTGAATTTTTAGATCAGTCGGATGTTCCAAGTAGACATATTTTTCAGGCTTATCAATAAAGTTCATACATTTTGAGAGAGGTGTTTGTTTATGAGTTTTTTGTTTTTATGTAACAAAAAGTTAAGTCAATAAAAAGAGCACGCAGATTTTGCTCAAGAGTCCCGCTTTGAGAATCATGCGAAAATCCGCTTGTCTGTTTTCGGATTCCCATCCTCAAATTTGAAAGCTTCTTTCAAACAAGCAGCGAATTTTCTGATTTTACTGCAAGGTGCTCTTTCTTTTTTTGGTGAAAGTGTTTTCTCAAACCATCACAATATCCTTTGAAGTTCGTCTGCCGTACACAAAAACATAACTCCAGAATAATCGTTTTCTCTTGCGTATGTGAACAGAAAAGCCACATTCGCGAAAGACTCTTTCTATATTTCTTTCAGAACTCATCCAGTATTGATTCGGAAGTACTTTAAAAAAATCAGTGAAATCAAAAAAACACACCGGTGCGCCTTCTGGAACAAGTGTGGCAAGTTCTTTTAAGAGTTTGTGTGGGTCTTGAACGAGACTTAATGTATCAAGTGAAACAATCGCATCAGCAAGCATTTTTTTACTATGTACATTTTGTGTGTAGGACTCGTGATGAATAACATCAAGTGTTCCTTTGAGTTGTTCTAGAGATTTCCAACGAGGACGCGCGACACGATCTTGAAGAATTTTTAGTTCTGTTGAAGAATCATTTATAGCAATAACTTTTCCGTCACGTCCTACAGAATAAATGAGATGCTGTGTTAATGTTCCTACACTTGAACCATATTCGAGAATTGTTTTTCCCTCAACAGGTCCTAAGTAAGAAAAAATTTCTTCTTGTATATGTTTTGGTATAAAAAAATTTTCAAAAAAGACAGTTATATGTGCAGATTTATCCTTTATTTTTGTTGCAAACGCACGATTATTATAGAGTTCTACAAGTAAATAAACTGGTATTCCCATCAATAAAAATGAACCCGCTAATAATAAAAGACGCACAGCCCCGTCATCTAAAAATGCCCAAAAGACAATCATGCTGAGAAAAAAAATGACAAGCATATATGCGCCGTATGGAAGAAAAGGTGCATGAAAATATCGAGGATGATCAGGTTTTGTTTTTCGCAAAATTGCAGCAGTAAGCATGATGGATGAGTAGAGTATTAATACAATGGGAACGAGCATGTGAAGGAGTGTGTAGTATGAGCCGGCCCCTGCAAGAATAAATATGCTTATGAGAACTGTTTGAAAGAGAATGGCATATGAGGGCGTATTGTATTTAGGTGAAATATGTGCGAATTGCTTTACAAATAATCCATCTTGAGCTAATGTAAGAATTAAACGCGGTGCGCCAACAATCCAACCTGCAACAGAACCGATGATGGAAAGATACACAAGTATGGAAAAGATTGAACCTGATTGTTCTCCAAAGAGTGCAACCCCGAGATCAAATAATGGTTTTGTACTTTCTCCAAAAATAGCTGGATGAATGGCTAAAATGGATGCGATGACAAGAAGAATGGAGATGAGTGCAATAAAAACTGTTGCATGAACAAGTGCACGGGAAACGACACGTGCGCCATTTTTAGTTTCTCCTGCTAAAAATGTTGCAGTTTCCCAACCAAAAAATGTTTCTGCAATGCCAAAAAGTGTGAGTAAAAATAAAAATACAAATGCTGTTTCACTTACGGGAAAAAAGGGTTCAAAATGGTGTAAGTTTTCCGGAAAAGGTTTGATAAGACCGCTAAATGTCAAAAAGGTAATGGTTGCTATTGTTAGTAGAGAAAAAGTCATTAACATGGTTGCACTTGTTTTTAGTCCCGAATAAGCGATGTAATTGAGAAGCAGCACGAATAAAATGGCAATTGCAATAACCCACCACGAGGTTTGAGATTCTTGCGGGAGCAAGTAATACATTGCACCAATAATGAGCATGGCGATGGTCACATACCCGACGATTAACGTTGCCCAGCCAATAAAAAATGAAATTGTTCTGCCATATGCTTGCTTTGCAAATTCATAAATTCCCCCACTTGTTGGAAACATACTTGTCAGTTCTGCAAAAATCATACTTGTATAAATGGCAATTAATCCCATAATAAGCCATGCTATGAGTGATGCAGGTCCGCTGTAAGCAATTCCTACTGCGGGAAGAAAATAAATACCAGTTCCCATAATCGCAGTAATCGCAATCAATAAAATTGCAGGATATCCTAAACTGCGTTCGAGTTCTGCCATGAAACTGTGTCGTCGTTTATCTTTTTAAAGAAGTGTTTTCATTTTTAAAAGACAACTAGGTGAATATAACAGGTGACTGGAAGAATGTTAAAGTCATTGGTTGGCGCATGTACCCAAACAAAATATCAAAAAAAGTTGGCGCATCACTATATTCAACAACGCTGACACGTTTATTTAATCTATTCTCCAAGTATTCTTGGGCTTGTGCTCGACCACCAAGTTGATCAACTAAGCCATTTTGCGATGCTTGTAAACCAGAAAAGATTGAGCCATCTGCAAGTTCACGAACATGCTCAACTGATAAATTTCTGTTTTGTGCAACTTCAGTTACAAAAATATCATGCATTTGATCAAGTAAAATTTGAAATTGTTCTTGTTCTTGCTCTGTTGGTGAGCGAAATGGAGAACCAAAGTCTTTACTTTCTCCTGAAACAAAACGCTGATAGGTAACATTGTAATTTTCAATAAAACCTGAAAAATCTAAGTATGATGCGATAACGCCAATAGAGCCAACTGTTGACATACGATTTGCAATAACATAATCTGTTGAGGATGCAACCCAATAAGAACCACTTGCTCCGACTTCTCGAATATATGCGACTGTTGGCTTATCAATTGCTCGAATTGCTTGTGCAATTTCATCTGTTGCAACGCCACTTCCGCCAGGGGAATTAATTTCAATCATTATTGCTTCAATGGACGAATCTCTTGCAAGTGAATCGAGACGTTTAACAACTCGCTCTGATGAGACAATTCCTGATGAACCAAATAAATTTTGTTGCGATTGTGTCATAATGGGTCCATCAATTCGTATTAATGCGACATTTCCTCTGCCACTTGCTCCGTCTGATGAAAACGAGCTTGTAACTGAGACAAAAAGAGCAACGATAAAAAAGAAAAAGACAAATAGTAAAAGTACAAGACCAATACCGATAAAAACAGGTGCACGTGATGTCTGTTGTGATTGTGATTTACTCATAGTGTAAGGGTATGTGAAACTATTTTTAAACTTTGTGATAGACTTTTTTCATAGGAACCTTTTATTTATATTTTGCCCCGATTAATAATCAGTCTTTATCCAATAATTATTTTTCAAAAAAGAGCACGCAAACTTGGCTCAAGAGTCCCACTTTGAGAATCGTACGAAAATTTGCCTGCATGAATCGCCAAATTTTCTGACTTTGCTGCAAGGTGCTCTTTTTTATTTTTTAAATCAGCTCTAGAATCTGATAATTTTATAAACTCACCTTACTTGGCTAGTTTCTATGA
>JBLKOU010000066.1:0-2944 GCA_047603125.1 Candidatus Woesearchaeota archaeon
ACTCCCCTTTAAAAGAATTGTGTTACAACTAAAAAGTTAGATACATATTGCATACCAAGTCTCGATGACACGAACAGGAAGATTTATAAACTGCAATAGCCGGAAATAAAATTAGACTGGAAAATTAAGTTACAAGCATATCACTTCGATATCACGTGACAAAACAGGGGCTGACTGCAAAGTGAAAGTTTTAATGTTTGGTTGGGAATTACCACCCCTATACGCAGGAGGTATAGGCATGGTATGCTACGATTTAATCAAAGAGCTTACAGCCCAAAATGTCCACGTCACCTATCTAATGCCATTTGGCCCAAAAGATTTTCCAACTGATACAAACGCACAAATTGTCGTTGCAGAGCAAGCGTTTCCTGAGCTCGAACTTTCTGAAGTTGACATTCGAAAAGTTCATACACTCTTTAATGCCTATCAGTCTCCACAAGAATACGAACAAGCATACAAAGAACAGCTCAAACGTGAAAAAGAACGGGGCGTTCGAAAAAATCTATACGGACCAAATTTATTTGCAGAAGTCGATTTATTTGCAAAACGCGCATACGAACTCATTGATGATGTTGAATTTGATGTTATACACGCACATGACTGGATGACGTTTCCAGCTGCAATTGGCGTAAAACAAAAAACAGGAAAACCACTCATCGTCCACGTCCACAACACTATTTTTGATCGCTACTTAGGAAATGCATCTCCGCATGAAAAAAACATAGAATGCTCAGGTCTTGAACACGCCGATGTCATCGTTGTTGTTTCTAACTACATTAAAAATACACTTGTTGACAAATATCACGTCGACCCAAATAAGATTCAAGTAATTCACAATGCTCCAAACTCGCTACTACGAAATGTCAAGAAAAAGACAGAATATAAGCTTGATATCGGCGATGATAAAATGGTTCTCTTTACAGGGCGTATGACCATGCAAAAAGGTCCTGAGTATTTTGTACACTGTGCAAAAAAAGTTCTTGAACATCGAGATGACGTCACATTTGTTATGGCAGGCAGCGGAGATCTTTTTGAAAACACAATTAACCTTGCATCACACTTAGGAATTTCTCATAAATTTTTATTTACAGGATTTTATACTATGGATCAGGCAAAATCCCTGTATCAGCGAGCAGATTGTTATATTATGCCATCCGTCTCCGAGCCATTTGGCATCGTTCCGCTTGAAGCTATGGATGAGGGTGCTCCGACTATGATTACGCGTACATCCGGTTGTAGCGAAGTTATACATCACGCACTTAAAATTGATTTTTGGGATATTCATCAAATGGCAAATAAAGTCTTAGCAGTCTTAGAATATCCACAGCTCAAACAAGAATTAAAACTCAATGGGCAAGCACAAGTTAGTTCAATGAATTGGAGCAAGCCTGCAACACTTTGTAAGACATTATATCATTCACTTTCAAACCAACGACAGGTTTGAATACCACCAGAAGAAAAAAGAGCGATACCATGAGTAGCATTTGCTTATATGTTCAAATACACCAACCATTTCGGCTTCGACCATTCACCGTATTTGACATAGGGAAAAACGAATCCTATTTTGATCTAAAAACAAATAAAGACATTTTACAAAAAGTTGCAAAACACTCTTACATCCCTACGCTTGAGCGAATTGAGAAACTCATTGCAAAAACAAATCTTGCCATCACTTTTAGCATCTCAGGTCTTGCTCTTGAACAACTCCAAGAATACGAACCAACAGTTATTGAAAAACTAAAAAAACTCGCAACATCATCCCAAGTTTCTTTCTTAAGTGAAACATATCACCATAATTTAGCAAGTGTCTACTCACATGAAGAATTTATAGAACAGATACAGCTTCACACAAAAGCATTAAAGTACTATCTTGGAATTGATAAGCCAACGATTTTTCGAAACACGGAACTTATTTACAGTGATGAAATTGCACAAATTGTAGAATCACTTGGCTACAAAGCAATTCTTGCAGAAGGTGTTCCCGAAATGCTTGACTGGAGAAGCCCAAATCACCTCTATACTGCAAAGGACACAACACTCAAAGTCTTTTTTAAAAATTTTAAACTCAGCGACGATATCGCATTTCGATTCTCCGATAAAAAATGGGCAGACTGGCCCCTCACTCCTGAAAAATTTGCAAAATGGACGCAACAATCACAAGCACAACTTATTAACCTATTTATTGACTTTGAAACATTTGGCGAGCATCAACGCGAAGATTCAGGCATTTTTACATTTTTAGAGGAACTCCCCGATGCAATTAATGACGCGGGAGGAACATTCATGACTTTACCCACTGCATGCAGTACATTCGAATCGAAAGGAGAAATTAGCGTCCCGACATTTACCTCATGGGCAGATCAAAAAAGAGACTTAAGCGCGTGGACGCAAAATACAATGCAACAATCTGCAATTCGGCGCATCTTTGACTTACGCGAGCAAGTGCTCAAAACTAAAGACAAAACACTTATTGACGATTGGAGAAAACTTACAACCTCCGATCATTTTTATTACATGTCGACAAAAATTGCAAGCGACGGAGCAGTCCATTCGTACTTTAGTCCATATGACAGCCCGTATGATGCATTCATCGCTTTTATGAATGTAGTAAGCGACTTAGAAAAACGCGTATTACAAACACAGCAACAAGAAAAAGCACAGGCAACTCCATCCAAAAAATAAGAAAAAGGAGCACCTTGCAGAAAAATCAAAAAATTTGGTGATTGTTTGAAACCCTCTTTCAAACTTGAGGATGAAAATCCGAAAAGTTGCAACCAATTTTTTATAAGATTCTCAAAGCGAGACTCTTGAGCCAAATCTGCGTGCTCTTTTCTGTGACAAAAACAAGTTTTGGATGAAACCAACACTAGTCTGCGACAAAAGAAAAAGATATAAATGAGTAGTTCTAAGTATATTTCATGTTATCAATACCTGAACGAAAATT
>JBLKOU010000067.1:0-2892 GCA_047603125.1 Candidatus Woesearchaeota archaeon
TTATTTTTGTTTGTGTCATGATAAACCAAACAAATCTAAGGGCACTTATTTATTTAACTGTCAAACTTGGGCTATAAGCTGTATGCACTCCGTTGCATTTTTTGCGCCGCGAGCAGTCCATCGTGCATGATCTTGAATTTCAGAAAACCGATACCGCGTTTCACGTGTCTTATAAAGTTGCAACCAATCAACAAAATCTTGTTTTGCTTGTGATGTTTTCTCATAGAGTGTTTGTGGCTTCTCAGGTTGTGTTTTTGTTTCATACCACTTATTCAAATCAGAAAATACTGAAGGATTATGTTTTGCACCGCGCCCACACATAATTGCATCACATTTTGTATGTGCAAATGCCATATGCGCCATATAACTATTTGTCACATCTCCAGAAAGAATGAGAGGGATAGATATGGCCTCTTTTACTTTTCTAACCAGTGGCCAGTCAGCTCTTACAGTGTAAAGTTCTTTTCGTGTTCGCGGATGAATTGTCAACGCATCAATACCGCAGCGCTCCAACATCTGTGCAACGTGTACTGCATTTTTTTCCTGCCAGCCTGCACGTATTTTTACAAAGAAAGGTTTTTGTATAATTTCTCGCATTTGTAAAATAAGTTTTTCCAATTGATCAGGATGCTTCATCAAATACACTCCACCCTTTTTTGCAAGCATGTATGAGAGTGGGCAACCCACATTATAATCAAAACCATCACAATGAGAATCCAATATCCGTACTGTCTGTGAAATCGTTTGTATATTTGGACCTGCTAATTGAATAATGAGTGGTCGTTCATCAGGCTGAGGATTAATGAGTTTTTGAATAGCGACTTGTTCTCCTTTTTGCTCAACCATTTGCATGAACACGTCACAGTCAATCATATCAGTAAAAATAAGACCTGCACCTCTTTTTTTACACAATACTCGAAACGATGCACAATTAACCGCTTCCATCGGTGCAAGAATAAATGGATTTTCAAGTGTTAACTCTCTGATTTGAATCATATGAGCATCCTCTGTTGCTGTGATAAAAATTGGCTTTTTTCAATGGGAAGTTTTTTGAGCTGGAGATATTTTTTGACAAGTGCGACATCTGAGAATTCTAAACCTTGTTTTAAAAGAGCATCTCGCACGGTTTCGCGCACAACCCACACACCTGCAGATTTATACGAGGGATCAATTGAGCGAAAAATAACCACACTTGCTTGTTTTTTCACCAGTCTTAAATATTCTAAAACAGCTAATTTAGCCGAATAGTATGCACCCGCCGTTTCTGTAGCATATCCTGATTTTCCAAATTCCTTCTCTCGATTCAAACAGATTTTTTGACCAATGACTTCTATAAATTCAAAGCAAAATGGTCCTTCAAGAAGGATAATTGTAAATGCATTTTTTTCATACTCATCAAAAAAAATCATATTTGCATGTGTGTCGCATCCAGCAAGTTCTTTTTTTAGCTGTGCACTTTTCAAGGAATCAACTGCGGTTATTGCTTGTCTAGTCGGGACAATCTGTCTATTTTTTCCAAGGCCAGCCACACTAAATAATCGACTGATATGATACTCACTTACGTTTTCCAAAGACTCCAAGGCCTGGCTTACGGTGGCATCCGTATCATAGTAGGCGTTTTCTAGTTCACGAAGAGGAGTATTTTCAAGTATATGTATGTGCGAATAATCCCCTTTTTGAAAGGGAAGCATATCTTTTGGTGTTGCAAGAGATGTTCCTATTTGTTTTTCTACATCAACAAGCGGCGTTGTTTGTGCAAGCGCAAGTTCTTGAACCGTTGGTAAATCTTTTGAGCGCACACCAACAAGACTCTTTCGAAACGCCATTATTGATTGTAGACTCACATTGTGTTTTTTCCAACTTCGCGGATCTTCAGATAAAGAATCATCTTGTTTTTCGAACTGCTCTTTTGTTAGAGTGTGAATAGTATACTCGGAGACGATGATGTTTGGAGCATGTGCGCGAACCATAGGAGTGGGAATTTGGTTATATTTAAAAAATAAGTGGACTCAACTTTGAGACTGCGCCTGAAAAAAGGCATCTAATTGCTCTTGAAGAACATTCGTAAACTCGCCACTCATCCATAAATCATTATGCCCTCTATTTTCAATTAAAAAATAGGCTTTATCCTCTGTTCTCAACGAATCATAGACTTGACGAGAAAATCTTGTAGGTACGATTCTATCAGCCGTGCCATGAATAAGAACTGCCCTTCCCGTATACGTTTCAAGCCAATTTTGTGTATATAACTGCTCTCGTAAAAGAACAGAGGCAGGATAAATGCGATATTTTGACTGTGCAACCTCATGAAGGGATGGGAATGTGCTGACTAAAAAGAGTGCATCAACTTGAGCGTTTTTTGCATGATACGCTCCAAGAGCACTTCCCAAACTCTGACCATAGACAATCACTTTCTCAAAGCCTTCCTCTTCTAAAAAAGCGATAATATCATGAACATTTTGTTGTAATTTTTTTGTGCTGGGCGTTTTTTGATCATTGGAATATCCCGTATATTCCACATAAATCATTGACATTCCCGGTCGTTGCAAATGTTCGCGCGTTGGACTTCTCGCACATGCAGAACCGGCGTTTCCATGATAGTACACAAGAACAGATTCTTTTGACTCAAACTTATAATAAAACCGCGTATCATGTATTTGTTTTATTTGAAAATCTGAAAAGCCAGGGCAATTTTTAAAATCTTGATTATCCGGGTAAAAAATAAGCGATGTTTGTGCTAAATACAAATATACACCAAAAAGCACATAGACGATAAAAACTGCAATTCCCATATGAATCAAACTTTGCGTTATACTCATCTATGTTAAACCTCGCATGTTTTTATAGCTTTTCATTTTTTGTTTGTATTTTTCCAAATACCTCTCACAAAAG
>JBLKOU010000068.1:0-2826 GCA_047603125.1 Candidatus Woesearchaeota archaeon
ACGTTGCCTCATACTTAAAAGAGCAAACTACTTGCCCAAAAGGGTACTGGTATGATGGAGCTGAGTGTGTGAAAGAAGCAGACTATCAACCTTTCACATTTGAAATTGTTCCAAACTCTTTTACGATTAATGCAGATCAATCAAGTGCAACTATTATCAGCAACTTGTCCAAGTTTGTTAATCAAAGCACAACGCAAAGTATTGAGTTTTCTCTACTACACCAAACAAACACACAAAATATCCAGTGTTCAATAGAAGACGTGCGTATTACATGTGCAATTCAAGAGAATGAAAACTCAAATACATTGGTGCAAATTTTAGCAAACGATAGCAAAACTGCTCTTAATCAAACAATTAATGTATCAAGTCTTTTTGTGGCTCCACAAAGTCAGAATCAACCAACCCAGAATACATTTACGGGTGGAACAAGAACGACTCAAACAAATGTCGGTGACGTTTTCGTTGTCCAAGAAGAAGAACCTGCACAAGAGTTTACACAAAATACAACAACACAAGAAACCGAGCAACCTGAAGAGCCAAGTCTTGAAGTTGAAACGCCATTTGGACCTGGCAATCAAACAGAGGACGAGCCTGATAATCTGATTACAGGACAAATTACTGGGCCGCTTGGTGCTCAAGCAATAACAATTGCCTCAATTTTTATTGGTTTGTTGCTTATTGTTAGTATTATTCTCATCGTTATTTTTATGAGAAAAAACTAATTTTTTTCTTTTTTCTTTTTTCTAGAAAATTTGCTTTAAGTATCGGAATATTTGTTGCCACTAGGTAGGAACTAATTTCGAAACACTTATAAATGACTTTTGTTTCACCCCTGTCATGAAACCAGAAAACCCAATTGAAACAATTCCAATTCCAGACACATATGCAGCTGATGAACGACTCCGCACAGCATATGTGACAGGTGTTCTTGCAACAAGACAACCAGAACTCTTAAAAGAGCCGTTTTTTTCTGAATATCGAGAAACAAGAAGCCGGCTTGAACCTTTACGTAAAGAAGCTTACAAAAGTGGTACTCCTTATGAAACAACAAAAGAATCATTTCGATTTCAACATGGACAAAAGACTCTTCGAGAAATTCGCGCATATGCAGATGGTTTGAGTATCGATCAACCAATGAGTACTGTTCGAATCGGAAAAGGTTTTGTCTCATTTACACATTCGTCAGAGAATATGCCTTCAGGAAGAAAAAACCACCCAATGGCTCTTGATGCGTTACTTACTAAAATTCATGATAATCCTTCAATGGCCTCGTGGGGACTACTAAATACGGATGAAGCCTTTGACATCTATCAAGACGGTGCTCGTGGTGGAGCATTTAGAGGACGTATGTCAGAAATGCCTGAAATTCCTAGTGAAAGAAAATATGAATAATGAGAATTCGCCGTTTTGCACTAATTAAAAACAAATTTTTTTCTTTTTTATCCTATTAACGAGTCATTTCGAGAAACGGATATGTTCATATCGCAAACGTCAACAACTTGTTTGAGTAAACGTTCTAAACCCTGGATTTCATGTGTTGAAATTCCCGTCAACGTAATCTGAGAAATGGAGTCGTTTTGTGTATCTTCTAGAGCTTGTAAAACATCAAATTGTAATGGTCCTTGCGAATAAGTTCCAGTTTTTATTCCTAATTGCGTAAATTCAGTTATGACATAATCTCCATTTGGGCAAAATAAAGCAACATACCCTACGTTTGCATTGTTTATTATTTCTTTTCTAATATTTGAGAATAGTCGTACATTTTCTCGTGCAATATCTTCATTAATAATATACCCGTCCGGAGTTACTGCATGGACTGAAGGGTTAAAGATAAAATACGCTTGCGATCCTTTTTCTTGTCTATATAGGGTGGAGAGTCTCCTGTGCGAGTTCAATCGATCCATACTTCCGGAAATAGTTCATCATTTATATAGTTACTTTTCTTTAGTGACTACTTTCCAGGATGAGGAAATGTTTTCACACAAACCTTTATAAGATTGTTTCGAGTTCTCCGTAAATATGGGAGCAGGAATACCATTTGCAATTTACGGATTTAATCCAGATTTACTTCAAAAACACCACGAATCCTTTACATCTGTTTTATTTGGAGATGTAAATAAATCATTTTGGAAAAAATTTGCAACTGATTCAAAAAGTTTCAGACTCAATAGATTTGAGTATATAGACTCAGGTTGCCAGTCTGTTTTTCTTGCAAAAGAAGGAAAAATGTATGACTTGCGACGAACAGTACCTGCGCGAGATAGAATCGAAGTTCGCCTCCACAGAGATCGTATGAGAATACAAGAGACTGGAACTACATCACCCGTATATAGACCACACTTTACACCTATTAATCCCGTCGGAGCAACTATTTTCGGGTACTTAAAAGCTGATTTTACAAGCGACTACAAGTCTAATTCACAAGAATTTGTTGATTCAATTGTATATACGTTAACTGAAGGATGGGATAAAAAACATAAATTGGAAATTTCAGGACAAGGACAATTGTTTGTACCTATAAAAGAGCCAGCAGTCTATATTGGCGATGGTTCATCAGCTATATGGTATGATTCAAACAGTCCTGATGTTGAAGTAATGAAGCGTATTAACTCAAAATATAATATAGATTTGCGACGAATTCTCGATAGGGAAGCTGATAGGGCTTTGAGATAGGTGACTACATTTTTACAGTTTGTAGACACCTGCAGAACATTAGCAACCTTTATATATGAACTATAGTTACTATATAATATGATTGTATGTTAAACCCCGCATTTTTTATTATAGTTTAAAAAACTATAATTGGTGATAAAAAATGACAGGGAT
>JBLKOU010000069.1:0-2778 GCA_047603125.1 Candidatus Woesearchaeota archaeon
TAAATTTTAGATTCTCAACCATATTATATTTAAAGTAATTACTGCTTTATATAAATTTTGTTAGTTCGTGTCCAGTGAAGCGATGAGAATTCTTTTATATTTGTTTTGCCGTAAATTAACTCGAGGTGGTGTTTATGGATTTGTATGTTGGTTTGGATGTGCATGAGAAATTTACTTATGCGACTTTTGTTGATGAAAAAGGTAATGCTATGGGTGAGATGAAAGTTCCAACGTCTGAGCAAGGTTTTTTAACGCTTTTTGCGTCTAAAAAACAACATGTTTTGCATGTTGTTTATGAGGCTAGTAAGAATTGGAGTCATATTCGTTTTTTGCTTGAGAATGCAGGTGTTAAAAATATCGTTCTTGCTCATCCTCGTAAGCTTAAAGCTATAGCGAGCGCTAGAATTAAAACCGATAGGCTTGATAGTAAGATTCTTGCGGATCTTCTTAGAGCCAATCTTATTCCTGAGAGTTTTATGCCAACAGAAGAGATTATTCGTTTGAGAAATCTTTGCAGATTTAGGGCAACATTATCTCAAGAGCATACAAGAACTTCTAATCGTATTAGAAGTTTACTTGCACGTTACGGTTACAAAAGCGATTACAAAAATCCAACATGTAGTCGTGCTAGAATTTGGCTTGTTAATTTGCCTTTATCTGTTCATGAAAAAGCAGAACTTAATCATTTATTAAATACGCTCGATACATTAAGCAAAGAGCGTGATGATATAAGCCAAGCTATTAAAGAAGAAGCAGATAAAAGACCTGAGTGCAAATTGCTTTGCACAATTCCTGGATTTGCTGATTATAGTAGCTTATTAATATTATCTGAAATTGGAAATGTGAAACGTTTTCAAACACCACAACAACTAGCAAGCTACGCAGGGCTAGTTCCTAGCACTTATCAAAGCGGTGAAACCGCAAGATCAGGACGTATAACAAAACAAGGAAGCACCTGGCTTCGTTGGATAGTTATACAATGCACTTGGCAAACTGTGAAAAGAGATAATAGAATCGCGAGATTCTATCACAAAATGGCTAAGAAAAAAGGTCCGCAAAAAGCAATTATTGCAGCGGCAAGAAAAACACTAACTATTATGTGGAGCATGCTCCAAAAAGAGCAAGCTTTCAAAGCATAATTGGGCTGTAGGCAACCGCGATGTACGCACTAAACCCATCAAGGAGTTTCATCCAGTGAATGCGGCGCCCCCAACCCGACGACGCTACATGAGGCACAACGACCTCGAATACCTGCATGTCGTCACAGCCTACAATAACGAAACGAAAAATTTAAATGTTTCGGAGGTTTAACAAGATGTAACGGAAAACAAAATTATTGGTTTGAGCAAGGAATATTTTTCCTTGTTCTACCAAGAATTCTCATACCTGAGACACATCACTTTACCAAAAGTAAAATGACAAACATACGAAAAAAAGAAAAACTTTTCGCCATTCATCCCATACCTAAAGGTACGCTCTGCAACGCAGAGCTATGGGATTTCTAGCTAGCTTTCTTAAACAATTTCTATGTCTTTTTCTTCTTTTATTTTTAGTTTCTTTTTTATTTGGATTATTTTGTGTGCTTCTTTTATTTTTTTGAGAGCGTTTCTCTCAAAGTGCGATACTGCTGCTTGTGAAATATTCAACTTTTCAGCTATTTGCGTTTGATTTAAATTTTTTTGTTTCAACTTCAAAACTTCATATTCTTTTTTTGTTAACAATTTAAATCAACTTTTAGTTTTTTAATTTTTTATTTTTCAATATTATTTTTCATTTTTATTTCTTATTTTTTCTTGGTTTTATTTTTTAACACGAATTTGTACACAAATAATGCGTTAAGCAATGCTAAAATAAAAATAACTATTATTAATAATGTTAATGTTTCATTTGTATCTTCTTCGTCTTTTATTACTTTGCCTGTTCCAATAACACTTACTTTATCTGTTTCAAGTCTTATTTTTTTGTTTGTTGTATCTTTTTTATCTAAGTAGTTCAGATTGATTATCATGTCGTATGTTCCTGCAGGTAGTCCTGATGTGTCCCAGAATGCTTGTAGTCTTCCTCTTGACATTCCTTCTATTTTCGTTGTTGATGTCGTGGTTTCCCATAAGTTTTCGTTTTCTTTTTTGAATTCGATATCTGCGAAAACGTTTAATTCTTCTCCCCAATTATTTATTAATAATATGTCAAATCCTGCGATTCCTCCGAGTTTAAATGTTGATGTTGATATGTCATCTATTATTATCTCAGGGCTGCCTACTGTGAATGTTTTCTCATCACTATTACTTTGTCCTGAATAGAGCATTGATGCTTTTGCAAAGTATTTTCCATTTTGTAAATCTTCATTTAGTGGCAGAGCAAAATTTGCCATCTCTCCTTTTTTTATTAGTTTAGAATCTCCTTTTATTGTTGCTATTTTGTTATTTGTTTGGGAGTAAATATCTATTATTGGTATTGCATTTATTGCGTTTTTTGCTCCTTTATTTTGTGCTTGTATTATGAAATTTCCTCCTTCATCTTTTTTGAAATTAGGCGCGTATAAAGAAATATCAAGGTATGCATCATCATACGGCACGACTATTTTTAATTTGTATGTCAAGGTTATTTTTGCAGACATATGTCCTTCGTTTTTAGTAATATCCAATAATACTATTTTTATTATGTGCTCTCCGGGTTCAATGTTTTGAGGCAATTTTTTTAATCTTAATTTTACTTTTTCTCTATCTTGGTTTTTTAATAGAGAAATTTTTTCATTTTCAATATCGACAAAATTTGAAA
>JBLKOU010000070.1:0-2515 GCA_047603125.1 Candidatus Woesearchaeota archaeon
ACAAGATTAATAGGGTCAGATAATGTAAAAGTTTCGGGTCTGAACCTGTAAAACATATGTTTGACAAGCATTGCAGCCGCATCCTAAAAAGTTCTCAAACCCTACCATGTAAAACATGATAGGGTTTTTTTGACACAAACGTTGCAATTATTGATTTCAAGATTACAGCGGTAAATTATTTGTGAACCTGCATGGGAGTTGATGGGGGAAGGTGTATCTTTTTTAGTGATTTTAGGATTTGAAAAAATGGTGGATTTGTTTTGAAGAATGTAGTAGAATTTTGTGGTGGGAAAATTTATTGATTTGAGCGAAGCGAAAGGAGTGATGCTTAAAATGCAAGATAAATATTTAGATATGATTTATGAACAATATGATGACATTTTAATGATGTACAAAATGCATGAAAAACACCGCCCAATAATTGAATATTCTGTTCAGGAGGAAAAAATACACTCTTATCCGTATGAAGAATATAGAAATAACTTATCACCGAGCTCACAAGGAGCCGTTAAAGAACAGTATGAGAATGCTCTTGGTAATGATGGATTTGTAGTATTTGTAAGAGATACTAAGAGAAAAAAGCTTCGTTCGTACACTTTAGATATTAACTAGTGATGTTCTGAAAATTGGAAAGTATTGAAATAATGAAGAGCTGTTTGATGTGAAAATTAAAAAAATCTTAGGATGCTCAATGGAGGGATAGAAGTGGCACAAAAAAGAAAGTCGATTAATGTACCAAAAGAAATGCAAGAACGTTTTGAAGAGGTAAGTAGAATAATTGTTGAATTTTGTGAAGAGAAATTAAATGAGGAATATAAAGAATTATGCTTGCAATTGTGTGCATCGCTTTGCAGAAAAAGACCGTCTCCTGTTGTTTCCGGAAAGGCAAATACATGGGCTTGTGGAATTGTACATGCTATTGGTATGGTGAATTTTCTTTTTGATTCAACGCAAAAGCCTCATATAAAATCAAGAGATTTGTATAAATGGTTTGGGATTGCTGAAAGTACCGGAAGCGGTAAATCAAAAAAGATTAGAGATTTATTTAAGATGGGAGTTTTTGACAAGGATTGGACTCTTCAAAGTAAGATGGAAAAAAATCCATTTGCATGGATGATTCAGGTGAATGGACTTAATGTAGATGCAAGACAATGTCCTCCTGAAATACAGATGGAGGCATATAAAAGAGGGCTTATTCCGTATTTGCATTACAAAAACTAATAGAAGGGAAGGAAGAATGAATTATATGGGCATAAAAGAATTGATTTCAAAAATTGAACGCAACAATGGAATATTTCCGCAAAAAGAAATTGAACAGTTAATAGAAAATAGAGATCATGTTATTCCTGAATTATTGGCTATGCTCGAAAATACAAGGGATAATATTGATGATGTAATAGAAGATGATACATATTTTGCACATATGTATGCAACTTATTTACTAGCACAGTTTAGGGAGTTTAGGGCTTATAAGATTATCTTTGAAATACTTTGTAATCCGGAAGATAAAGTGGAAAGTATTTATGGTGATTCTATAACAGGGGATATGGATAGAATTTTAGCGTCTGTTTCTTGCAATGATATCTCCTTAATAACAAAGCTTATTGAGGATGATTCCCTCAATGAATATGTCCGGGGAGCAGCTGTAAGCTCATTGCTAATATTGGTAGCACAAAAAGAGAGAACTAGGGAAGAAATTATTTCTTATTTTCGTAGTTTGTTTGAAGGAAAATTGAAAAGAGAGTATTCTCAAGTTTGGAATTCTCTTGTTAGTTGTGCTAGTAGATTATACCCGGAAGAGCTTATGAGCGAGATTAAGAAGGTTTTTGAAGAAGGTTTGATTGATGAGTTTTATATAGGTTTTGAAAATATACAGAAACGATTAAAAATTGGTAAAGAAGTTGTTTTGAAAAAGCTGGAGAAGGAGAAAAGTTATACTTTTATCGAAGATACTATTTGTGAACTGAAGAATTGGGCTTGCTTTGAAAGCGTTCATAAGGAAAGATTAGCGAAAAATAATTATGGAACAGAGAAATTTGTTCCAAATTCAGTCTATAAGCCCAAAATAGGAAGAAATGATCCGTGTCCTTGTAGGAGTGGGAAGAAATATAAAAAATGTTGTGGTTGAATCAGAAATTTAAATCTTAAAACTACATATTTTACAAGCCACATCCAAAAGGTGCTCAAACCCTGCCACGTGAAATATGGTAGGGGTTTTTTGACACAAACCTTGCATTTATTGGTGTAGGATTTTGGTTGCTAGAAAGAAGTTCTCTATGAAATTTGGATTTAGAAAACCTAGCATCAAGAAAAGAATATCTGCAAGAACAAGTATAAAAAGACAGCTTACTCATAGAGCAGGACTAAAGATGCCCAAAGGTTATGGCTGGCTTCGTAGTCCTAAAAAGTATGGTTACAATAAAGTTAGTTTAAATGGCTTAAGAGGTTGTTTAGGAGTTAGATTTTTTGTCTGGAGAGGGTTGTTTAATTAGAGTATTTGTTATAAAATTCCTGT
>JBLKOU010000018.1:0-18618 GCA_047603125.1 Candidatus Woesearchaeota archaeon
AAAATCTTCACATTTATAAACAATAAAACCCGAAAAAACTCAATGAAAACATCAACAAAAATCATCATCATCACACTCCTCCTCATATTTGCTCTTCTCGTATTCTACTCGGCTCTGGGTCTTGACCTCTTTATAGACAGTATTCCCGTTCTAGTGTTTATCTTTATAGTAGGCGCCCTCATTATACAAAGCAAAATGAACCGCAAAAAAATCGAAGTTACTGAACAAAAACAATTTATTTTCAAAAAACACGGATTTGAACAAGGGTTCGCACTTACAGCAGACAGTCTTATCAAAAAATCATTTGTCAACGAAGAGCTCATTAAAAAACATAACCACTATAACAACAAACAAAAACATCTACTCTACTTCGACGCAGAGTACATTGTCGGGTCAGGAAGAAATGCTAACACAGTATTCAAAGCAACACTCCTTTCTTACAAAAAAAAGGAACGACCGTGGATATTTTTACGAAAAGAAAATTTTGGCGACAAACTCAAAAGAGCCATCGGTTTTGACAATATCCACCTACAAAGCCAACCTGAGTTTTCAAAAAACTTCTTTATAGAAGGTGCAAACCCAAAAAAAATAGAAGAATATCTAACGCCAGAACGAATTCACAACCTACAAAGACTCAACTGCGAAAATATAAAAATAGAACTCTTCTCTGATGCAATCATTGTGCAAGACCACAGAACATACAAAAACGCAGACCAATTTCAAAAACAATTAGAAAAATTACAAGCAATCATCCAAGCATGTGACTGAGCTTGCGAATTTTCAAATAGCGACTTTATAAACAACTTGCGAAAAATAATGTGGCGCCTTTTTAAATGAGTTGCGAAAAAAGAAGTTTCTTTTTAAACAACCAAAAAAACCACACAAACATGCAAAAAATAAAAATCACCTTAACCCTCCTGACAATCTTTCTCTACTTTATAAGTATCTACGCATCTTTACTTTACCAATACAGCCGATTCTTATATCTGACAATCATCTTTGCAAGCATCCTCGCACTCATTTGGATTCGACCAAAAAAAAGTGAGCCGTTAACTAAAGAAGAATTAGAAATTTTGGAAAAAGATGACTAAACCTTTTTAAAGAAAAACTCCAAAACACAGTCATGGACAAACTCATCATTCGAATTCCTCTAACAATTCTTGCCATAGGTGTGTGGATAATGCTTTTTATAAATCTCATTGACCCCATCATCCGAATCTCTATCACCGCGGGCCTTCTCATGTTGTTTGTTTTTATCTGGCTTGCATCTTTTGAAACAAAAAAAGAACATGAACAAAAACTGCAAACCATTTTTTCAAAAGCCGGCTTTACAAAACAAGAAACATTCACCCCTGAGCAATCGACGATTATCGAACGTTCATCTCTAAAAGAACAAAAAGGAAACTTCCTGAGATATCTCTCAATAAGAAACCTATGGTTCTTATTTTACAAAGCAAAAACAAAAGACATCTACTTTAATGCTCAAACAAATCAACTATTCTTTCACCATAAATACTATGTCCAAAATCCAATTTTTCAATATGAAAACCGTATTCGTAAAAGAGAATTTGCCACACTCATCACATTTCAAGAAACACAAAATCCCTGGGTATTTATACAAACAAAAGACCCCTTACAGCCTTCTATTAAAACAGAAAATTCATTATCTGTGAATTTTCAAAATGAATTTTCAAAAACATTTACGGTGCAAGGTTCAAATGAACAAGCGATAAGGACATACTTACATGAACAAAGACAGCAGGCAATCCTGGAACTGAGCAAAAAAATCATTAAAATAGCCGAACAACAAATGGCAATCGAAGTTTTTTCTAATGCCATTATCGTACACGTCCCTCCCGCTTGGAAAACAGAAGACACGGATCAAACTCTCCAAGAACTCTTTGAAGTGACCAGACAACTCGTATGAACAAAGAATGGAATTTGTAAAATTATGGGCAAACTACGTTTGCACACATTCCGATAAAGAGTGGTCACGTCAACAAAACGTCATCATTAATTCCCAGCTAAGAAACTCTCAAATGACAAAAGAACAGTTCTTAAAAATGAAGGGTGAAACAAAACATTTAAATAATAGTTGCAATTAGATTAGTATGATCATGATTCAACAATTTTTCGGCAGAAGAGAAGAACTCGCATTTTTAGAAAAACAGTATCAAGCAGACACCCCCTCTCTGGTCATTTTATACGGACGCAGGCGTGTTGGAAAAACCGAACTCATTAAACAATTTCTCAAAAACAAACCAAACACCTATTATATGTTTGACGAGCAGCCCGAAGAAGTCAACATTAAAGCTCTTCATGAAAAAACAGCACGCAATCTCAAAAATGATCTCTTCTCCCAAATACAGATTCAAAACTGGTATCAATTTTTTGAAAATTTATGTAAACTGAAGAAAAAAAAAGAAAAATTCGTACTCGCACTCGATGAATTCCCGTACATAATAAAGTCAAACAACGCAATTCCATCTATTTTTCAAAAAATCTGGGATGAAATTCTTAAAAATGAAAATATTATGCTCATACTTTGCGGCTCAAGTATTGCAATGATGGAGCAAGAATTACTCGCACATAAAAGTCCTTTATACGGAAGAAGAACAGGACAATGGAAAGTAGAACCATTTACATTTGAGCAATCACACGCCTTTCTTGAAAAAAGTGATATACAAGCAAGTATTCAACTCTATGGTCTTGCTGACGGCATCCCCTTGTATTTAAAGAAATTACATCCAGAAACGAGCATAAAAGAAAATATCTTAAAAAACATAGCCCAAAGAGGTGAATTTCTCTACGAAGAAGCAGAATTTCTTCTCAAACAAGAATTTCGCGAACCAGGCAATTATTTTCTCATAGTTAAAGCAATAGCTCTTGGAAAAACGAAGTTTGGCGATATTGTCAATTTCACAAATCTTGACAAAACAATTTGCTCAAAATATTTAGATAATCTCATCAAAATTCGAGTAATTGAAAAAAAACAACCTGTGCCAAGTAAAGGAGAAAAAACAAGATACAATAGATATTACATTACCGATCATTATTTGAAATTCTGGTTTTCCATTATTTATCCAAACAAATCACTCATAGAAGAAGGAGCATTAACCTTTGGGCATATTCAACAACCGTTTCTTATCCATACGTCCTTTGTCTTTGAGGATATCTGCAAACAAATCGTAAAAAAACTATACCCGACTATGAATAAAATAGGAAAATGGTGGGAGAAAGAACAAGAAATAGATCTTGTAGGATTAAATAATCAAACCAAGGAGATACTTTTTATTGAGATAAAATATAAAGATAGTGTGGACGCACACAAACTGCTCACCCAACTTGAAGAAAAAAGCAAGTATGTACAGTGGAACAATCAAACAAGAACACAAAAGCATATTGTTTTTGCAAAATCATTTAAGAACAAAACACACAACTGCTACGATTTACAAGACATCGAGAAAATACTTAAAAAAAGAAAACTCAAATGAACCTAAAACAACTCTATCAACTCGTTGAACAAAAATACGACATAGACCAAAAAAGCGACAATTATTCAGGCAGCCAACGATACATACAAGGAATCGTAGACGAAGTCAAGGAAATCCAAAAAGAAATTGAGCAGCAAAATCATGTTTACTTAGAAGATGAACTGGGCGATATTCTTTGGGATTACCTTAATGTATTAAAAAATCTAGAAAAAGAGGGCAAAATACAAGCAAACAGAGTTCTAAAAAGAGCCCAAGAAAAATACGGTCAACGAATACAAGCAATTCAAAACAATATTCCCTGGAAAACAATTAAAGACGAACAAAAAGCAAAACTAAAACAAGAACAAAAAATATTTAAGCAGGGGTAAATTACCCCTTTTTGTGATAAAATGACCCAAATAAAAATAGACGCTGATTCATATAGCCTTCGAGTACTCGATGTGGTAAAAGGACAACACGGGCTAAAAAATAGAAATGAAGCCTTTAAGAAATTTATTGAAGAGTTTGGTCCTCATTACACACAAATGAATGTTAAAGAAGAGGTTCTGCAAAACCTAGATTTAACATTACGAGAACACATAAAAAAGTACGGCAATAAAAAAATGACCGATGAAGAACTAAATAATTTGCTCGGTTTATAACTATGTTCTCATACAATCTCTCAGAAAAATTGGAGAAAAAAATACGTAAAGTTGCTAAAAAAGATAAAATTTTAGCACTTATTTTTCGCAAGAAAATACAAGAAGTTATCTCACATTCTACAAAAACAATCGACACATATAAAAACCTTAAATCGCCACAGAATAACTACAAAAGAATACATCTAACTGGAAGTTATGTATTATTATTCTTTGTTGACAAACCAAATAAACACGTCATATTTGTTGATATTGTTCACTGGGACTTTGCATATTCGTAATAACAGAAGTTCGCGTTTATACGAACTTTTGAATTGAGAGTTTGCGGAGTGAAGTCCACTCTATTATACCCGCGAAACTCTCAATAAAATGACACAAACCAAAAATATGCAAAAAGTTTTAGAAGATGTGGACACAACATTGCATAAACACCTTACTAAATACGGCAAGAAAAAAATGCCTAAAAAAACTAACAACATTTATATATCATTTGTGTATACAAATATTTATGAATCAACTCATACATATTCGGCTAGAACAGAGTCTTAATAGTCAAATAGAAAACGTTGTTAAAACACAGTTTTTTACAAATAAAACAGAATTTATCAAGGATGCTATTAGAAAAAGTCTTGAAGAATATAGATTACAAGAATCCATTTTAAGAAATATCCAAGGATCAAGCAAGGGATGTATACCCACAAGGGAACAAAGAAAGATGTATCTCAAAAAATTTGAGAAGAAACTCACAACCACTCAGGCAAACAAATAGGTATTTGCGAACCGTCAAAATCGCGTACATTCCTGGTAACAAGAAAAACCGCGCCACCCCGTAAAGCTAAAACTTCATGCAGAGCATCTTCAAAATGCTGAGATTTTGTTTTTGCCTCGTCAATATCAGCTCGTGTTGTCTCAATAAAAATTATTTTATCCTTCTTTTTCAACTCTCCTTGTAAATTCTCATAGGATTTATAGTGACCAGTGTTTTTCAATTCTGTTAAAAGCCAATCCGATACGACTATTGTAAATGAACACCCCAACGTTTTATAAAATAATTCAAAAGCAAACTCACCTAAAGGTCTAAGTGAGTCATTTCTATTTAAGAAAAAATCTATCCATACATTCGTATCCACATAAATGCGTTTTGACATACTTAATCTAAAACGAGTCAAATTAATAAAAAAAACCTCAAGAAAATTGAAAATTTTTCAACAAGACAGATTTTAATGTTAAAAAAACTATTGATGTATACTAATGTAAACAGCCCTCTTAAACTAATCCACCACAGTTTTTATAAACAATAACCAAAACACAAAACATATGGGCGTAGCAATTAGTGACATCATTCCAAAAGAACCAATTGACCTTGACACACTCAATAATAAAATCATCGCCATAGATGCGCATAATTTTCTCTATCAATTTCTTACCTCCTTACGCCAACCCGATGGTTCCTATTTAACAAACTCAAAAGGGCAAGTAACCAGTCACTTACTTGGATTATTTAATCGAACTGCTACCCTCATGCAAAAAGGAATCAAATGTGTCTTTGTCTTTGATGGAGAACCCCCCGAATTAAAAAAACAAGAACGGGAACGAAGAAGAGCACTCAAAGAACAAGCTCAAGTGTATTTTGATCAAGCAAAAGAAGATGAGAATCAAGCCGACATGAAAAAGTACGCCTCACGAACAACAAAACTCACAAGTGAAATGATTGAAGATGCAAAACGACTCATCAAAGCAATGGGTCTTCCAATAATTCAAGCACCAAGTGAAGGGGAAGCACAAGCCGCATATATGCAACAACGCGGTGATGTTGATTATGTTGCATCCCAAGATGCAGACGCACTCTTATTTGGAGCAAAAAGTGTTATTAAAAACCTCTCTATTGCCGGCAAAAGAAAAAAAACAGGAAAACTTGCCTACACGACAATTTTGCCAGAACTCATCAAACTCGATGCCACACTCAATGAACTTGGTATTGATCAAAAAAAGCTCATTTATCTTTCTATTTTTACCGGTTGTGATTTTGCCATTGGAGGAATTAAAGGTATCGGACCAAAAAAGGCACTCAAATTAGTAAAAGAACATGATGAGTTTGACACCATTGCCCAAGAATTAGAATGGAGCTTTGAGTATCCCCCTTCAACGGTATATAAAACATTTACACAAATTCCAATTCAAAGAGAATATACACTGACATACAAACCTATAAATGAACAAGAACTGCTCCAAATTACTATCGATGAATTTGAATTCTCAAAAGATCGAGTGCAAACAACACTCAAAAAAATCCAAAAAGCAAACCAACAATTAGAACAAAAAGGATTGGGTGACTTTTTTTAAAGGATGCGTTTGCCTTCCTTTATTGCTTGTGAGACCACGCCGAGTTGCTTTCTTTTTTTCTCAAACTCTTCAGGCGTATAACAAAGAGGCTCAAGAACAACAAAACCATCCCACATCTCACTGATTAACCCTAAACGCCTAGGCCAGAAAATATCTTTAAAACCATCACTAATAATCAACACATCCACATCACTCTCAAGAAGAAAATCCCCTCGTGCACGAGAACCAAACAAAAACACTTTTGCGTCAGGAAACCGTATTTTCACGCGATTTAAAAACAAAGCAAGCTGTTCATTCATTTGTTCATTTGTGAGCAAAGCCAATCTATCACCTCCTGTGCATGTGCAATATATTCTTCACTTAGTTCTTTATCATACAAATCACTCGGAGCACCATATGCTGCGTCAGGATACCGAGTATTCACAAACTCAGGCGTAAGCCTGCGAAGAAATTTCATATATTTATCAGGTATTTGAGTTTGAGTTGCTAAAAATAAGAGAGAATGAGTCTGACCAGGAGATGTATTTTTTTTAAAAAAGTAATACGATTTGAGAATTTTTTCAACTGCCTGTTGGCAAAGAAAAACACTTACATAATAGGCTTCAAACTGATGATTCTTCTTTGCATTTTCAAAGTCAACAAGACCTTGTTTTTTCCATAATTCAACTTCTGCTCTCATACTAGACGTAAATATCTAAACGCTTAAATAGTTTTGGTTTAAAAACACAAAACCTATCGAAATTGCTGCAACGCTCTATGTAAATCAACAGCAGCACCCCAAGCAGGCTGATTTCCATTAATAACTGTGTACCGATTCCGAATTTTTAATTGACCAATCGTTGGTTTAGTATCTGTCACATATGAGCGAATTCTCTGATCCATTTTGGGTGCGTCTTTGCGAACTTTCTTCTCACCAATACTTAATTGCAGTATATCAAAAGCTCTTGGATCCTGAGCAAGATATGCGTCACATAACGATTGCGCATCGGCGAAATTTCCAAAATGACCATTTTGCGCTCGAATAATTTCTTGTAATGTGCGCTGCCGATTTCTTTGAAGAGCTATATGCTCAGGAACTTCTATTCCAAAACCATGCTCAATCATATCTAATTGATCTACGCGGCGAGGTACACCATCCCAAATAAAAACAGAATAATTTGCTTTTCGTGCAGAATCAAGAGCCATCTCAAATAACGGTTCTAATAAATATGTCGGAGCATTTTTCCCCTCACCACTTTCTTTGTAAAATTGATTTAATTCCCTTCGAAGAGTATCTCCATACATCCCATCACGAGCGCTTCGAATCAAATCCCCGCAACTTTGATACATAAAAAAAACATCATTTCCTTCATTTGCAATTTCACTCACGCGCTCAAGCGCCGTACCTTTTCCTGCTGCAGGCATACCCGTTAATCCTAAAATTCTCATATTTGGAGCCATAAAGTTTGCAGGGAAAAATCACCCATTTATAAAAGTTCGGATTGGTGCAAAAATTGTTTTTCAAAAAGAGTACGCAGATTTGGCTCAAGAGTCCCGCTTTGAGAATTATGTAAAAATTTTACTGCAAGGTGCTCTTTTTTTATCTTCTTGGATGAAGCCTATTGGCACCAATAACCCCACATCTTTTTAAATACCAAAAAGAACCAACTTTCCATGAACGTTATTGTCGTCATTCCTGCGTATAATGAAGCAAAAAATATCAAGTCAGTTATCAAACAAGTAAAACAGCACATCCAAACTGTTCTCGTTATCGATGACGCCTCAACAGACAATACAAGCAAAGTAGCAAAAGCCGCAGGAGCAACAGTTATTACACAACAAACAAATCAAGGTGCAGGGGCAGCAACACGAACAGGACTAAAAAAAGCATTAGAACTAGGTGCAACACATATCATCACTCTTGATGCAGATGGGCAACATAACCCAAACGACATACCAAAACTCTTACGCTTTGCAAAAAAATATGATGTCGTCATTGGCTCACGTATGATTAACCCAAAAGGTATGCCACTCTCGAGAAAATTCTTTAACAAAGCCGGAAGCCTCATCACTTGGCTCTTATATGGTATTTATGTCAAAGATTCACAAACAGGATTCAAGCTCTTCTCACATCATGCTGCAAGAAAAATGAAAATCACTTTTAATCGATATGAATTTTGCAGTGAAATATTATACCGGATTAGAAAAAACAAACTCACCTTCAAAGAAGTTCCTATACAAGTTATCTACACGAAAGAAAGTTTAGCAAAAGGACAGAATTTCTTTAATGGCGTAAAAATGGTCTGGCGCATGGTGCACCATCGATGAAAGTTGTGAAATTACACTCATCAATTGAATCTTAATACTCCCAATCCAATTCTGTTTCTTCCCATTCCTTCACTTCTAAAAAAGTCAAATTACCGTATTTTAACGCGTATTTTTGTAACAAAAGTCTTGTCTTTTGATCCATTTCTACAGTAGCCTCATTATTGAACACTTCACTAAATCTAAGAATATAGTATCTTAAAAAGATTCTCAAAAAACAAAACAAATATAAACTTAAGTTTATTATTATAAACTAAAATGAACAGTTATAAACTAAAATTTACAATGCTCGAGCAAGATATTATACAATTATTAGCACTTCGCTCAGGAGAAAAATTTAGTCAAAGAGAAATTGCAAAAATTCTCACTGTTTCCCCGACTGCCATTTCAAAGTCGATACCAAAATTAGAAAAAAGCACATTGATTACAGTCGAAAAAACAAATATAACGCATTATGTTTCCTACAATACTTTTAATAAACAAGCCATAGAGCTCAAACGAGTGCAAAATCTGAGAATTATATATACGAGCGGACTAAAAGAATTTCTGTGTGAACATCTCGCAGGCTCCACCATTATTGTTTTTGGAAGCTTTTCAAAAGGTGAAGACACAAAAGATTCAGATATCGATATTGCCATTATTGGGAGAAAACCGAAAAAAATACCATTAGAAAAATATGAATTGAAAACTTTTCGAAAAATTAATCTTAATTTTTATAAATCTTGGAATGATATACACATCCATTTAAAAAACAATATTTTGCAAGGCTTTGTTTTACATGGAAGTGTCCAATTATGAAATCATTTGAAGAATATATAACTCTAGGAATCGTTCAAAAAATAACACCTGATAATAATAGAGCACAAAGTCTTTTACTAGAAGCTCATAGAAAACACACAACACTATTGAAAAACGCTCAAAGCCTAGGAATCAATGATGAAAACGCAAATGACTTTATAGAATACTCTTATAACAGCATAATGTTTCTTATTCGATCAAAACTCTTTTCCCAAGGGTACAAATGTTCGGGACAGGGAGCGCATGAAGCCGAAGTATCTTTTACCTATCAATTGCAATTTACAGAATCACAAGTGAGATTTCTTGACGAATTACGATATTTTAGAAATGGAATTTTATATTATGGAAAACGCTTTGATGGGGAATACGCAAAAAAGTCCTCACGTTTACAAAACAGATTTTTCAAAAAGTGAAATGATGAAGAATTGCCCCCTGAATTTTTCCAAAGGCTACACTTTTCAGGTATTTTAACAAATTTTAGTTGAACTAATATTTCAAAATTTTGAAAAAAAGTAAGTTTATTTTTAAATAATGGTGAATTATCACTCCAAAACCAACTCTAATGGATACCGGTTTAAAACATGATACTTACCATTTGTAAAAACAAAAAAATCTTCTATACTCTCACCATATAATTGCTTTACTTGTGAAATCACATGCAAATAATCTTGCAAATCTTTTGAGAAAAAACCTATTCCTTGACCGCCATCATAATCAAAATAAAAGACAACACGATTTATTTTTGAGAGATCCATTCGTGTTTGTGTCTGTATATACAAGTACGAGACAGTGAGGTGCAACTTTTCAACTCCTGGTTGCGCTAAAAAGTAGAGAATGAGTTTATTTTGAATCATTTTGTCTTTTCTATATCTGATGACATCAATGCTTAAGCCAGTTTCTTTGTATAAGTCCATTACAGATTTTTTTGCACCGCCTTGAGCTAGAGCTTGAAAAATCTGAATATCTTCTTTTGTGAGTGTGTACGGTTGTTCCTTAGGCTGTTTTCTTTGTGGGAGCTGTAAGTCAAACAGAGAGAGTGATTTTGCATGGACTTTTTGTATGATAACTTCTTTTCGTTTTTGTGGAATGAGTGTTTCAAACTGTTTTGCTTGGTCTTCGTTTTGAAAAAAACACCACACTGTGTGTGTATATACACCAATAGTTTCAAATAGCGCAAGAACGAATGTTTGTTTGCTGAGAAGTTCTATTTGTGTGCTTGATAAATCGCAAAAGTATTGTTTTTTGTGCAATGGTATAAGATTCCAATTGAGTACTGCGTCGTATCGCCAAATATAGCCCTCTTGTTCTAGTTTTTTTACTCGATTAAACGCCGCAGGTTGTGTGATTTTGGCTAATTTAGCAAGTTCTTTACTCGTTATTGTCGCATCTTGGAATAACGCTTCTAAGATGATTTGGTCTTTTTGATCGAGCATATCGTAATTTCGTTTCGTTTCTTTATAAATATTCCCGAATTTATAAGTTAAAATTGAATAAAACTTATCTACTTGTGATGACTACATATCAGTAACAACAAAAGTTGTTCGGTGAGCAAACACCGTAAAAAAGAGGAGAAAAAGAAAATGAAAGAAAATTTGGAAAAAAAGATTTTAATTGTTGAAGAAGACCAAAAAAGAATAGATAATTTGGTTAAATCCTTCGGGTCTCAAGTAGAAGTTGTTTATACTAACAGAATGTTAGTAGAACGTGGACTTGCACCAAAAATATATGATAATAATAATGAACAGATTACCGTAACTCCTGCAACTACTGAAGATGCTATCGCACAAGTTCTTAAACAAAAAGAATATGCGGTAATATTTATGGACGGACACCTCGGACTGAGAATTGGAGGAGAATATTTTGATGGAGGAGTTATTTCACAACGATTGCGAGATGGTGTGTATGGTGACATAAACAAAAATACACCTATGTTCAATACAAGTTCTCATTATGATAACCCTCATGCAAAAGGGTGGATGAGTTTAGCATTTGAACTTGATGAACAACGAGAAAATAAGATTCAAGAATATTTAAAGTAAAGATTTCTTGATTAGCGAGAAATTCTTTTTTTTACTTTAATTACTTCACAAAATACCGTGAAAACAACCTGAAAAAGAAAAGGTTTAAAAAGGATTATGGTTAAAAAAAATGTAAAATGGCGTCAGTATATGCAATTAAAGAGCGCATTAAACAAGATTTGGAGTTCTTTGTTTGGCAATCTCGTTTTATAAAAACCGTAATTGCAGAACTAGAAAATCACATTAAAACATGCAAAGAAGAACCGTCCCACGCTACAAATCTGCAATCATATCTTACTGATATCAAAGGCAAATTCGAAAAAGCAAATAAAGCTCTTCTCGAGATTAATGAACACACAAAAAAGATTGAGGAACAAATTAAATATTTAGAGTCCTATAACATAGAATATCAAGATGATACTAAAAATACCAAAGAATACGTCGAAACACTGCAAAAAATACAAAGGCATTTACATAAGGACATTGAGCCAAATAATGCACAAGAGTCTACAGCTTTACGAAGTTTACTAGAAGCTTTGCGAATAGCAGAACAATCTCAAGATGCGCCAACACTCATTTTTAGCTCAGAGAAAATTTGTAAATTATTGAAACAAATTCAATTATGGCTAGAGAGATATGTATTACGCGCATACACGTTTTTATTAAGGAAGCATTTTAAAGATCTTGACACCGTAATACTAAAATTATTTGAGAAAAAAAATGAATCTTTGGAAACACTAAAAAACATGAGAGAGGATGCTCTTGGAACTTACCATTTTATAAAAAACAAGATCCCGCAGTTTCCAGAATTAGAACAACTTGAAAGATTGAGAAGCATACTTGTAATGAGTTTTCAACAGCACTTTGCTGCTGTTGTAGATGGAAAAAATAATCTCTGGATACGATTAATTAATACTGCCTATCTATTAGAAGTTAAAGCAATTCTCTTATCAATAGAATTAAAAAATTCGGGAAAAATTGGTCACGATAAAATAGTTCAAGACTTAGGTCATTCTCTAGGTCAGACTACTAATATGCTTATTAGCCAATTTGTTGAAAGCGGGGGAGATGTGTCAAGATTAGATAAAAGTATTGTACGATTGGTGGAATTGGCAGCCAAAGGTTATGAAAAACATGGACGTTTTGAGACGGCATTTAGAATTTATTCAGACATCTCACTAAATCATAAAAAATTAGAAGGAACAAATTATCGGCGCGAACGTTTTCCAAATCTCACAAAAACTGTTTTTAATGAACAAGACGAACTGCGAAAAAACGAAGAAGATCGCAACGAATTTTTGCAAATTGCAGAAGAAATAAAGAAATCCCCCATTATGCAAATAAATGCAGAACAAGAAGTGATTGCATTAACAACAGAACTCATAAAAATTCTCGATGAGAAGATTAACGAATTAACTCATTTTTTAGAGACGGAACAATAAATACATCTCACTCCAAAAAAAACTCAACACCTTCCGCAATAATTTTGTTCTTTGCTTTAGATGAATCAAATAATTTTTTTTGTTTCTCAGTCATCTCTTGACCGAATTTTGCTTCGATGAGTGTGTCGCCAAAATAAAAATCAATTTCTATTCCGTCTTTGTACAAAAAATGAATAAATTCATTTGTTTCTGATTTTATTTTTAAGAAAACTAAATTCTCATAAATTGAACCCTTATCTTTAAACCCATGCGTGACATTTTTCAAACCAACATCTCCTGCATATAATTTTTTGGGACCTTTAATTCTCTCATTCAGTTTTCCAGTCATAGTTATTTGATAAAAGAGATACGTTTCTAAAAAATATGAGATATAGGTTTGAACTGAATCAACCGATATATTCAAAATATTAGCGAGTCTTGTGTAGCTTATGGGCTTACCAACTCGCTCAATAAGTAATGTAAATAAGTCAAATACTGCCTCCGTGTTTCGTATAGCATATTTTGCGATAATATCTTTATAAATTATAGTTCTTGTTAAATCTGAAATATATGTAGGTTCTCTTTGTAAAACATATTCAGGAATACCTCCAAATTCCATATATTCTTCAAAATAGGATTTGTACAGTTGTGGATTACTTGGACTTATAGTGTAGTTTCTAAACTGTAAAAATTCGCAGAAATCTAAAGGCTCTATTTCAATATACCTTGCTCTTCCAGTTAAATATGCATGCGTATCTTTTAATTTTGTTGCCGAAGATGAAGAAACAAATATTTTTATGTTGCCTAAGTCATATAAGTTCTTTAACTCTTGTTGAAAATGTTCTTTAACCGTAATTTCATCTAAAAAAACATAGATCATCTCTTGCATTGTTATTTTCTGTATGGAACGATATTCTTGGATTATTTGATAAATAGTCATATTTTTTATTGAAAGCAAGTCCAAACTTATGTAGAATATATGTTTTTTTGAGACTTTTTGGAGTAAATGTTCGATAATTTGATATAAAAGAGTTGTTTTTCCAACACGCCTCAGACCTGTAAGGATAATGATGTCTTTTGTGTTAAGTAATGTTTTGAGTTTTTCAATATATTTTTTTCTCAGAATTGTATTTGTCTTATACGTTGTCTGCCACCAGGGATTAAACGGCGTAAAAATTTCTTTCATGATAGACGTATATTGACGTTATTTATATAGGTATCGATTAGTAATCGACAAAAACCTGCTTTAATATCATTTACTAATCTACAAATAAGTTGCTATTGCCAATAGCTATAGTATTACTGTTATAGCTATTTCAAAAAGAGCTTTCGTAATCGTGCAGAATCAAAACCCTTCACCCCCCGTTTCTTTATAAATATTCCCAAACTTATAAGAAAAAAAGAAGATAATTTTATTTTAAAGTGTTACTACCCTTTAGTAAGGGTAAATAACTCATGAAAAATAAACGCATTGTACAAAACCTAACAAAGATTGGAAATACGCTTGCCAATAAGAAATTATTACGAAAGCAAACTGTTGATTCCCTCGTAGATCGAGCATTAAGCACAATGCAAGAAATTGGAGGAATTACTGGAATTTCAACGAGCAGTTATCAACCGATTCGAATCCATAACCACACAAATTCATATACAATTCCTATTCAGATGCAACCTTTTAACGAGGCGTCATCACTTGGAAAAAAAGCGTATGAATTTTTTGAAACGCTCACACAAAGAGCAGTGGAATACGGAGCAAGCAAAAGAAACATCGAATTTCATTTAGGAAAGGAGTATGCAAGTAAACATCACCCACCTGAATGGTTTAGAACATTATAGGAAAAAACAAAAAATGAAAACAGTACAAGACATAGTAAGAGGAATTGAAAAAAGACTCAAACCAAATACAGAACTTGAACTTATTCCAGATAAAAAGGCAATTGAGATTGTTGATGGAGATGGATGTTCAGGATTTTGGGTAAATAATATATATGCACCCTTAGATAGAACGAATCCGAAGAAAACATACCAGGCAGACCTTCGCGTGTTAACGAATTCAAGAGTTCAACCATTAGAAGGAATTGCACGATTAGAAGAAGTAGATATTGGCGTATATAAAAACGGTCAAGAAGTTGCTTTTGAGAAGTTTGACGGCTACAATGGAGTTGAATTAAATCCTGTTGGTGAAATCATGAGTCGATATGCTATTGAGTTTTTGGGAGATAGGGGAATTGATTTACGAAAAGATTTTGAATTTATTGCTGAAAATAATCCATTCTTTTTTCCAGAAGTTCGAAGGGATTTCCTGAAAGATAAAGATGCATATCAAGACGCAGGTATTAACATAGATTTAGCTTCTCGAAGAGTTGAAGTTTCATATGTGCCTGAAAGCATTGTTCAATTTCCCGCACACGAACGACTAAATAGAATCTTATCTACATATAACAGCTTACTTAAAGAAGAGTGAGCTTTTTCTTTTTTTTACACCTAACAGATGACCAAAATTATCGAATATTAACAACAAAGATAAATCTAATCTTTAAACCAACTACCCTTTGCAAAGAGTTTCAAATAATCACAAATATAAATACAAAGTAAAATGAAAGCCGCTAAAAGCACTAAAAAAACTAATTCAAAAAAGAAAATAAACGAAATACATAATAAAAATATAAAAAGAATAGTAACATGAAAATAACTATAACTCATTACATAGATGAAAAGCAACAGCAAACTAAGACCTACAAAATAAAACGAAATTAGAGAATATTCTAAAATAACGAAGAGTAGCAGGCTAAACATAGCAAAAAACAGCATAGCGGTTAAAACATCCTCATTTACATGTTTTGTATTTTTTTGTTCGTAGAAAAATGCCATTATTATCAACACAATAAGATAAATTTGGAAAAATTTTAGCACATTCTCCTCAGTTTCCGCAGTATTATGGATCAAACTTAGCACTAAAATGGACAAGGTAATAAGCAAACCTAAATAATAGCGATTTCTCGTCAAACTCATCCAACATTCACCACTACAATACTCAACTCATCTTGGAGCTCCTTTGCTTTTTTTGTCAAGTCCCCAGTCGTAATAAACAGAGCAGGTAGACGTAAAAGTTGTGCCCGAACAAAACACTGCGTCAAATCAGCATCAGATATTTTTTTCTTCTGTTTATACTTTGCAAAATACTTAAGTTCACCAATTTTTGTTCGAATTCGAACAATTACATCATATTCACTTGCCTTTCGCACGAGTTCATAAGCTTCTACAACAATATCTTGCTGTGTCAGCTTTTGTGCGAGATTACTCATCGTTTCATCTTCGAGTTGCGTGTTTGTCAGCGTTTTTTGTGGTGTCACTAATGTCGTCTGCTCTGGCGTGCTTGCGGGCTGCTCCTGTACAGGTTCTTTTGGCGGAACTTGCTCTTGTGGCACTTGTTCACGTGGAATCTCTTTGACTGTTTTTGGCGTGAGCCGTTCTCGCAACAGCGAAGAGGCCTCATCTGTTGAGAGCATATACCACATCCAGTATTGCTCCTGCCCATTTGTTGTTTTGACAGTAATTGGTATTGCAAAGTCTTTTATCGAGCGCATACAAGCTCTATGAAGCGGTGAGAGGTCATCGTCTCTGACAACCTTTTGTTCTTTGAGCATATCATATGCCTGCCTGTCTTTTTCATTGAGTTTAGGATAGATTTTTTGGATTTGTTCCTTTTGATCGGGCAAATAATACAATGGCGAGCTTCCCCATTTGGCATGCGTATATTTGACTTTTTTTTGTGCAATCAAGTCGCTAAGCATCGCACCCACAATCATAGAATCTTTTTTCACAAGTGATGTTAATTCCGTAGGCAAAATTGGCCCACGCATTTTCATTATAGAAAGTATTTGATCCTGGCTCATAACAAAATAAAAAAGAGAAGTTTGTCTTTAAAAAATTAGTTTTTTCTGGAAAAGTACAAATATCCGCCACCAGTGATTGCGATAAGCAATAAGATGTAGAAAAACACTCTCCCTGTCGAGAACGGACCGCCTTGTGGACCTGTTACTTGACCTGTAAGAAGATCATCAGCATCTGTAACTTCATCATTTACAACTTCATCACCCGGACCAAAAGGAATTTCAGGTTCTTGTGTTGCTTGCCCACCTTGCTGCTCAGTTTGTTCTTCTTCTTGAGTTTGTGTCTCATTATTTTCTACGAGGAAAACTTCCCCTATATTACCTGGACCTGTTGAACCGCCTGTTGTGGTTGTAGTGGTTGTCTGAGACTGATTATTTTGAACCGTAGTATTTGCAACTTTTGTCTTATGAATATCTGAGACCACTAAATCAAGTGTCATATTCCCTTCTTGACCACTGGAGACACAAGTAAGCTTATCTCCCGCAACAGTACAATTTGCAACTGACGTATTACCAGCTCCATCAATTGAAAATGATTTGTTTTTCGGATAGGAATAAACTACCACATAATCGCTAAGATTTAACTCAATAGTGTTATTTCCAGGAGTAAAAACGAGCGTAGGTAAGAATACCTCTGGCTCAAGATCAACTAAAATAACTGCACTTGAATTTATTACAGTCAAATTATTAGCGCTCGAACTCAACGTGGAATTTGGACTAAAATTAGAATCTAAAATCAAATAGTGATTAGAACCACCTTGGTCATCCAAAGGTCGAACTGCATTTTGAATTGTCACATTAATGAGTGTAATATATTGAGCATTTAATGAAACAATGCCACCTGGAGTCATATCAATAAATCCATTTTCAAAATGCGTGTGCTGCGTATTCGACAAGCTTACACCATACGTTGAACCATTAATAAGTGTGAAATCATACATGGAAAAACCAGTCACATCTTCTAGTGCAACTGTGTTACCTACGGAATGAGATTTGATGTTCTTTAAAGTAATATCAGATTGATTTTGAGAAACAATTGAAACGGAGTTTTCGCCTGTAAATTCAAATCCGTTTCCATCCAACGTTACATTACTCGCATTAATTTGAATGCATGGAGCAAATGCACCAGCTTGTAAATCATTTACAAGGACATAATATCCCGGATCATTAATTATTGTACACGCAGAAATGTTTTCAACTACACGAGTCTGCATTACTGTAATAGATTGTAAATGTATATCGGAGACTTCCAAAGTTACATTGGAAACACCGGACGTTTCATTACTTGGCTGACGAGATAATCCATCAGCAACAACACTACAATTCAATATTGAACTTTGTGTTTGTGATAAGATAGCAAAAGTGACGTCTTTTGGATAAGAATACACCGTCGTTAATGCTGTCAAATTAATAAAAGATGCGTTTGCACCCCGGTTAAATGTTTGAAGTGAAATATCAAGTTCTGGTTCGATATCCACTAAGATAACTGAACTTGAATTCGTCACAGTTACATTATTCGCACTAGAACTTAGCGTGGAATTTGGACTAAAGTTGGAATCTATAATTAAATAGTGATTGGAGCTACCTTGGTCGTCCAAAGGTCGAACTGCATTTTGAATTGTCACATTAATGAGGGAACTTTGAATAAATGCTAATTTTAGAATTATTTTTGTAAAATCTAAAATTTCAACATAGTATGTCTTCTTTAC
>JBLKOU010000019.1:0-18565 GCA_047603125.1 Candidatus Woesearchaeota archaeon
GGTTTGAAGGAATCTTTTTACAAATGGAAGACGAGAGCTCCGATTTTTGATTTGACGGAGGATTTTCATTATGTTTTTCTTTTTTCTCAGACAAAAACGAAGGCTTCATCCAAAAAAAGAGAAAGAGCACCTTGGCGCAAGACCAGACAATTTGGTGATTGTTTGAAAGCCTCTTTCAAACTTGAGGATGGGAATCCGAAAACATACAGCGAAATTTTCGCACTATTCTCAAAGCGGGACTCTTGAGCTAAATCTGCGTGCTCTTCTTTGAAAAACAATTATTGGATGAAGAAGAAAACAGAAATACCTTTTTAAAGCTTAAAAATCAAAAAACGTACATGGCACTCCTTTATGCGCTCGTTGCAGCCGCACCTGTACTTGTTATGCTGATTTTGCTTGCAGGATTTAAGTGGCCTGCAAAAAAAGCAATGGCAGTCACTCTTGTCATTACCATTTTCTTGTCATATACTGTGTGGAATATGTCAAAGACAACCATTCTTGCCGCAGGAACAAATGGTATTATTATTGCACTAGAAATTCTCTATATTGTTTTTGGTGCGCTCTTACTTTTAAATATCTTAAAAAATGCAGGTGCGCTTGCACGCATTAAAGACGAATTCTCCAAAATTTCACCGGATCGACGAATTCAAGTAATCATTATTGCCTGGCTTTTTGGCGCATTTTTGGAGGCGGTTGCAGGGTTTGGAACACCTGCAGCAATTGTTGGACCTCTTCTTGTTGGAATCGGTTTTCCTGCAATGGCAGCAGTCATGTGCGCACTTATTATTCAATCTACACCGGTCTCTTTTGGGGCATTGGGAACACCTCTTCTTATAGGAGTAACAAGTGGGCTGGAAGGATCCGATCAAGTACTGGCAACTGCAGGGCAAGCAGGACTTGTCGGCTATGTGAATGAAATTGGTTTTTTTGTTGCACTCATCCACGGAATTGTCGGAACACTCATCCCACTATTTGTTGTATGTATGCTCACACAATTTTATGGAACAAAGCGATCTTTTTTAGAAGGTTTGCAAGTGTGGAAGTTTGCAATTGCAGCGGGGCTTGCATTTACTATCCCCTCTATTCTAACAGCTTATAGCGGCATTGGCGTTGAGTTTCCTTCGTTATTTGGAAGCATTATTGGTCTTATTATTGTTATCACACTTGCAAGAAAAAATATATTTACACCCAAACAAACATGGGACTTTCCGCCTCGAAAAGATTGGATACAGGATTGGATTGGCACTGTTCGTATAGCTCCAGAAAAACCAAAAAAAACAATGACGCATGTTCGCGCATGGGCACCATACGCAATCGTTTCTTTATTACTCCTTTTTTCACGATTAATTGAGCCCATAAAAGACTTTATGTCAACGGCTCTTGTTTTACGCTGGCCAAATATTTTTGGAACTGCCATCACAGGAGAATTTCGAACACTCTATCTTCCGGGATTTTTTTTCATTACAACAGCTCTCATCGCCATTGTATTATATAGCATGACAAAAAACCAAGTCAAAGACGCATTTCAAGTTTCATTTTCGACAACTGCAAAAGCAAGTGTTGCAATGCTTTTAGCACTACCCATGGTACAAATATTCATTCACAGTCAAACAAGTGAACTTGCCAGCATGCCCGTCTTTTTAGCGCAATATTTAGCACAATTTACCGGACCAATTTGGCCATTTTTAGCTCCCTTTATTGGCGCATTCGGAGCATTTATTGCAGGTTCAAATACATTTAGTAATATGATGTTCTCACTTCTCCAATTCACAATTGCAGAAAGTGTTGGAGCAAAAGCCTCCGTCGTCGTTGCACTACAAGCTGTTGGAGGAGCAGCAGGAAATATGATTAGTGTTCACAATGTTGTTGCAGCAGCTGCCACCGTCGGACTTATTGGTAAGGAAGGCATACTTATTCGAAAAGTACTCTTACCACTTCTTTACTATCTTATATTTGCCGGAATCATTGGATTCACTCTTGCCTTCACACTCATATGAGCGAATCATTTTTAGAATACAAAAAACGCATACTTACAAGAGTTGATAAATCTTCAAAGCAAAGTATTGATAAAAAGATTATTCCGCTCTATAAAAAAATAAATCAACTTGATTCCTTTGTCACCACAAGTTCATGTGCAGGAAGAATTGTCCTCTCAAGAGGAGAGACGAAAAAAGAATATGAATGGCTATTTGTTTCGCATACACAAGTTTCGAGAAAAAAACTTCTGGAACAAATACAAAATATAAAGCTCACAAATAAGACTGTTTACTTAAAATGTGAATCATTTATATTACATGTCAGCTGTGACACCCTTGCAAGCGCGCAATTGCTTATCGATGGAGCAAGAATGGTGGGTTTAGCAAGGTCGAGTATTATCGAAAGTAAAAAACATATTGTTGTCGAATTAGTGTATGCACACCCAATAGTATTTGTGTTATTTGAAAAGAAAAAACAGCTCTATACAGAAGAATCACTTCAGGTTATAGTAACGCTTCTTAATAGACAATTACGCAAAACACATAAAAAAATCAAGGAATTTGAAACTATGATTGAAGAATTTTTCTTGTGACATTTTTGTAGTCTTCTACATTCGGCTGATCAAATGGATTCACATCAAGTAAATATCCTAAATACATTACTTCTATCATTTTTGTTTGTAAAAAATATCCAATCTCATATTCTGATTTTTTGTGAAGTTCATACACACTCAACGGTCTTTTTTTGGTTTGCAATGTCTTTGTTATTCCTTGCAATATTGCAGAGTGTATAGTCTGAATTTTTTTGTTCTGTAAATGTGAAACTAAATGATTCCAAGCAGGTTCAGAAACCGCAACGGATTTTTTAGATGGTGCGTGTAAAAACATATGATACGTTGTATTTGGTCCGCCCACGTAGAGTTGTGCAAGTGAGTGTAAGTCCGTTGAACCAACGCTTACTGTCGGTTGTATTCCGCAATGAATTTTTCTTCCCGATGTTGAAAATTCTTTTCCTATACTCTCACCAATGAGTTGTCGAAACCATTTTCCTATAGACTCAAAATCACTATTAAAGACAAATAAGTTTGCATTCACAAAACCTTTTTTATAGAGTTTTTCCATAATAAGCGCATTTTTAGCAGCAATATTTGTACTCAAAGAAGACGTTGTGTTATCTAATACAGCCTGCCTCGCCCCCTTTAAAAGTTGCGTTGTTGAGATACGAGATAGTTCCAATGCAAATAATCCTACTGCGCTAAAGACAGAGAACCTCCCCCCTATTTTTTTTGAAATAGACAGTGTTGCAAAACCTTGCTCTTTGGCAAATGACTCATATTGAGAATTTTTATCACTAATAACAACAACATATTTTTCAAAACCCTTTTGCAATGTTTTTAGGTGGGAAACGAATACTCTTGTATTTGCAATTGTTTCTGTTGTTGAGCCTGACTTACTAATACTTATCAAAAGCACCTTTTTTTTGCGTGCAATTGTTTGAGTCATTTGTTGCTTTATCCCAAAGAGAACATCTGAATCAGTTGTGTCTGCAAAAAGAAATTGTGGTGAGCCCGCCAATTGCGCATTCTGACCTAAAAGTGCATCACGAACAGCAATCGTTCCTAGATTGCTCCCACCAATTCCTATTAATACGACAAGCTCGACACCTATATACTGTTTTGCTAATAAACGACACTCGCGAAGTTTTTGTACATCAAAGGGCGCACACACTGATGCAAAATCGCTTTGCATAGTTGCTTGAGAAACATTTCTAATTTGCGGTCGTAATCGCTGCAATTGTTTTGCATTTACGGTTACACGCGAATGCTGCGCTTCAAACTTCATAGCAAATCCTCGTACTCTTTCACCGTATCCTTTTCAAATATCTCAACACCTTCTTTTGTTTTAGGATGCTGTGTCATTTGTGCTAATAATGAGAGCGGTACTGTCACAACATGCGCACCTACAAGAGCTGATTCGCGAATGTGACGTGTAGTGCGAATAGATGCACTTAAGACTTGTGTTTTATATCCTTGTAATACTAACACACATTGCCTAACAAGTTCAATACCTGAAACAATACCGTGATCTTCAAGCGCATGTGCTCCGACATACCAGCCATAGGATGGGAAATGATGTTTCGGGTCACTTTGCACACCATGGAGCTGTTTAATATAATCTTCTTGTCTGCCAACAAAGGGACTGACATATGTTGCCCCCGCTTTTGCCGCTAATAAAGCTTGCTCCGGTGTGAAAATCAATGTAACATTTACTGGAATCTTTTTTTTGCTTAAATGTTTAATAACGCCAAGTGAATCAAAATCGTCTTTATTATTATGCATGGGTATTTTAATCACAACCATATTTGACTTTGTAGAAAAGGTTTCATATAAACGAAGTGCCTGCGAAATCATCTGCTGCTGTGTCCCCCCTTTTACTTCTAAGCTCACCGGTTTGTGTTTGAGAAGAGTCAGTATTTTTTTAATATATACTTTCATATCTTTAATCTTATGTTTTTTTGCTGCCTTTTTTATGAGACTTGGATTTGTTGTTATCCCATCTATAATTTGCTGCGCACTTTTAATTTCATCTATGTCTGCTGAATCTAAAAATAATTTCATTTTCGTAATCCCTTTCTGACTGCTTGCATGATTGCGTTTTCATCAATATGATGATACGAGAGTAGTTGATCCTTTGACCCACTCATGGATGGTTCATGAACACAGAGATGTTCAAAATGAATATGTGCATCTGCTATTTCTTTTGCAATCATCTCACCCAATCCTCCTGCAGGAAAATGATCTTCTACGACAATAACACGATTTCCATGTGTTTTTGCAAAACGTATAAACGCCTGTGCATCAAATGGTTTTATGCTATAGCAATCAATAACACAAACTGGTATCCCTTGCTTTAATAATTTATCGTGCGCATGCAATGCCTCAAAAACAGTAACCCCACAGCCGACAATAATTGCCTTTGCGTGTGAGTGTTTTTCAAGAATATGAAAACCACCGGGTTTAAACACATCTGTTTTTTTATAGATGACTGGCGTTTTTGGGCGACTCGTTCGAATATAAGAAATTCCCTCGTGTTTTGCTGCTAGTTCAACAACTCGTTGTGTGCTCACCGCATCACTCGGATAATAAACCTGACTATTTGGTAAATTTCGAAACATCGAAATATCTTCTAATCCCATCTGGGAAGGTCCGTCCTCACCAATGGAAACACCCGCATGAGAACCACAAAATATCGCTTTTGCTCCAGAAAGCGCACCCATGCGTAATTGATCATGCGCGCGAGTGAAAAATGCTGCAAATGTCGAACTAAACGGTACTAAACCCATTGTTGCAGCACCAATCGCCATTCCAACCATATTTTGTTCTGCTATATAGGATTGCACAAATTTTTCTGGTGCTACTATTTCAAAGGATTGTGCAAATGTTGAGTTTTGTGTCTCGGCATCAAACACAATGACGGGTTCCTTTTTTAGTTGTGCAAGTGCATCCCCATATGCATTTCTTGTTGCAACTTCATGTGCAAAGGGATATGTTGGTTTTATTTTTGCAGTTATTTTTTGTTGCTTAAATTGAGACTTTTTTGGTTTTTGAATTTTGACGGGAGGAACAACCACTTCTTCAAGTTCATCTAGCGCATGCGAAAGTTCATTTGCTGTTAATGCGCGACCATGCCAACCTTCTTTATCTTCTAAAAATGAAACACCCTTTCCTTTGAATGTTTTGGCAAGAATAACCAATGGCTTTTTATGAGGTTTTTGTGTAAGTGCTTTTTGAATTTGTGTGACACTATGTCCATCAATAACAAGCGCGTGACAACCAAACGACTCAAACCTGCGTTTATATTCACTGACATGATGTCCTAATTGTGTTGGACCTGTTTGTCCAAGCCTGTTTACATCAACAATCACTACAATATTTTCTAATTGATAATGTGCTGCTAGCTGAGCTGCTTCATAAACTGATCCTTCTGCCAGTTCACTATCACCCATGAGAACATAAACTTTCAAATCACGTTGTGTTTGTTTTGCACTCAGCGCCATGCCAACAGCATTAGAGAACCCTTGCCCTAATGAACCCGTTGCAACCTTAGCCCATGGAAAAACTGTGGGTATAGGATGTCCTTCTAATGGACTTTTAAACTCACGTAAACTGAAAAGAGAATGTTTTATTGCACCTGCTCGTTTGAGTGCGGCATATAGAATGGGAGCTGCATGGCCCTTACTTAAAACGAATTGATCATTGTCCACATTGTGTGGGTTCTTACTATCATATTGCATATGTTCAAAAAATAAAACACTCATAATTTCTGCACAAGATAGACACGACGTCGGATGACCGCTTTTTGCATGTGTTGTCATCTCTAAAGAATCTCTTCGTAAATGTGTTGCATATGCTTGTAATAAACCCTCTTTTTTTTTCATGTTACACCCTTTTTTCAGTATTGTTTAAATGCGTCTTTATTTATAAGTTTCATGGTTTTTCGGGCATATCAAAATTACACAAAAAAGTACACCTATACAATTGCTACTGCACGGCGATTTTACGACAGCTGTCTCTTCTGCGTCGAAGCACCTACATATTTTCGGATTTCCATCCTCAAGTTTGAAAGAGGCTTTCAAACAATCGGTGCTTCTTCTGATTTTGCGCCAAGGTGCAGTAGCAATTGTTTTTCGGACATGTCCGAGTTTTTAATCCAACGCTCGTTAATTCTCAGAATCGTCTTCTATAACAACGTATGGTAATTCTTGGATAACTAGCCAAAGTGATTTTGCATCCCCGAGCGCATTATGCTCAGGATATGGATTTTTGATTCCAAATAATGTCGGAAGTGTAGAACTTGCAAATCCTTTTGTTTTCATATTAAGGGTCAAAAATAGCGTTTGCAAATTATGAAAAGTTCTTGTATCAAAATGAGTCGATAACTCATGTAAAAGTACATTTTCGGTAAGAACGCTCGCATCATTACCAAAAGAAAAACATGGAGTTTGTTTTATGAATTGTAAAAACTCTTGCCAGACTGGAACAAATAGCTGCGCACTATCAATTTGTTCTTGTGTTATTTTTGTCAAATTCTTATTATATTCACTCAGAGTAGGATTTTTAAGCGGTTTGACAAACATGCAGAATTCATCAACGATTTTCCTTGTAATTAAATCAACTTTAATCGCTCCAATTTGTGTTATTTCACGAAACTGTTGTTTTTTTGTGTCATACCCCTGCTCATTTGTTCCTTCCCAACTCGTATACTCAGTATCGTAGAGAATAATATATCGAGGAAGATACACGCTTGGTATTTGTTCTTTTTTGAGGGGAGCTTGCATCATTTGTTTTCCTTTACTTGTTGGACTATTGTTCGAATAGTCTGACGCTTATCTGTTGCTTTTTGTAGATAGGAACCCATGACAAAGTGTGTTATGCCAAATGGAATAAACGACTCGATTCGAGGAGGTGTCATCGCCCCATCGATAATAATACGCTTTTTTGGATATTGCTCACGAACTTTTTTTGCAAATGTTTTTCGTGAAGCAATGTATGGCGCACCATATGAGCCAGGATTTACCGTCAATAATAAAATAGAATCAAAACCCGTATATTGCTCAAGTGATTTAAGAGGCGTTTTTGGTGAGAGCGCTAGTCCTACTTGAACGCCTAATTTTTTAGCAAGTGCGATTGCTTTTTGTACATTCTCAGATTCGACATGCATATATACTCTCTTACAAAATGAAAACCTTCGTACATGTAATAGCGGGTGTTGCACCATCAAATGCGCTTCACAGGCATGTTTTCGAACAGCAGATAATGTGCAAAGTAACGAATGATTTTTTACAAACACTCCGTCCATCACATCTAAATGCAACGTTTTTGCAAAAGAAATATCCTTGTATATTTGGCGAATTTGCATATGTGTCTTTGCAATAACGGACGGATAAATAGTAATATTTTTTGTTTGAGATGTCTTTTTTTTCATTTGATAGCTTTTTCTAATAACTTCACCTTTTTAACTCTTCTCTTATGGCGAACACTCATATCAAACGGTGTTGTCAGCCATGCATTTGCTATCTTTTTCATCTGTATAGCACTCATGTACTCTGCACCCAAAGTAAGAACATTTGTATGATTATGCTCTTTCATGCGCTTTGCAATTGCAGGAGTCACTCCTACGCCGGCAATAATACCCTGACATTTATTTGCACTCACACTCATACCAACACCAGTTGCGCAAAGTAAAATTCCAACTCCCTTTTTTTTCTGTACAAGTTGACAAACCTGTTTTGCAATATCGGGGTAATCATCTGTTTTTTTATGAGAAAAAGGTCCAATGTCGCTAATGTTGAATCCTTTTTTGGCTAGAAATTCTACTAACTGCTCTTTTGCGAAAAAACCCGCATGGTCACTTCCTATAAAAACCGTTTTTTTCTTCATTATGTCCCCTTATTTTTTTACTGCATGTCCGCCAAATTCATTTCGAATTGCCGCTAACAGTTTAAATGAATACGAATCGGGATCACGAGAAATATAGCGTGCATGAAGTGCATAGCTATTTACAACAAATGGCACTTGATGGTTGAGTGCATCAATTGCTGCCCATCTTCCCTCGCCATTATCTTCAACGTAAGGTTTAAGATTTTTGAGAGGTTCATCTTTTTCTAATGCGTTATGAGCCATTTCCATTAAAAAGGAACTGACAATTGTCCCATGATTCCATAAATGTGCAATGTCTTTGAGTGGCAGATTCTCAAATGAACCGTTTTTTAATAAATCAAACCCTTCGCTAATTGCTTGCATCATCCCGTACTCTATTGCGTTGTGAACCATTTTTACATAATGACCACTTCCAGGCTGCTCACCAGCAAATAAATACCCGTTTTTCATGCACATCGCATCAAGAGCTGGAATAATCTGCTCATATGCGGATTTATCCCCACCAATCATCATCGCGTATCCATTTTTTTCACCATGTAACCCACCACTCACACCAATGTCAAGCATACGAATTTGTTTTTCTTGTGCTAAACTATGTCGGCGAACAGAATCATTAAATTGAGAATTTCCACCATCAATAAGAATGTCTCCCGGACGTAATTGCTCTAAGGCCTGTAAAAAATGTGTTTCAGTTACTTCTCCATTTGGAAGCATGAGCCACACAATCTTTGGCGAAGGTAATTGAGAAATTGCCTCAGCCGGACTTTTTGCACCCTTTGCACCGAACTCAGTTGCGGCCTGTACTTTTTGCTCACTTCTATTCCAAACAATAACTTCATGCTTTGCTTGTACTAATCGCTTTGTCAAACCCATTCCCATTCTTCCTAATCCAAATATTGCTAATTTCATTTATTTCACGTCCACAAATACATATGAGTTTGGTATGTAATTAATTAATGTTGCGGGAAAATCTTTAATTGCTGGCTTTTTTTGATAATTCTCATATGCATCTTTTTTAGATTCTCCAACAAAAAATAAAAACGCAACTTGCGCGTGTAAAATTGTTTTTCTTGAGGCACTAATCCTCTTTGGTGGCTGCTTTGGCGCATCCTCTACTTGAATGAAGCCCAATTGCTCGTTTTTAATTGAATCGTGTTGAGGAAATAAACTGGCAATATGTCCATCTTCTCCCGCACTGACAATAATAATGTCAAAATATCCCCCGTGTTTTTCGAGTTCTAATTGATACTGATCAATTCCCTTTTTATTGTCATAAGGAATAAAAGAAACATGCGCTGCGAGTTGTTCTTGTATTTGACGACTATTGCTTTGCTCACTTTCAAAAGGAACTTGGCGCTCATCCAATGCTAAAAATGTTAGTTTTTGCCAAGGTAATGCCATGGAATCAAACTGTAGATAAAAATCTTGCACACTTCTCCCACCAACTAATCCGATGAGAACTCGTTCTTTTGTTTGGAGAATTTTTTCTACTTCTTTTTCAAAAATTTCTTTTGCATTTTCAAAAATATTATCGTCTATTACTGATATCATTGGAATTTGACCCGTCTTTATATCGTACAAACGTAAAAGTGTGCTTCTTTTTTAAAACTTCCTCTACTAATTTCCAAGACTCAATTATTTCATTGTGGTGAATAAAAAGTGTTTTATCTCCACTTATGATATCAAAAAGCAATTTTTTGTATCCATCCGTCGTATTTGGTCCAAAAACACACTCCCCACAATAATCAAAGGATACTTGCGTGAGTTTTTGATCTTCACGTGCTTTTGTATTAAAAAATAGTTGTATATTTTCACTTGGATGAATGTCAATAATCATTTTATTGGGTTGTTGTCCTGGTAACGTATCTTTTGGTTGGCGAAAGTGTACAACTACACGACCATATTTTTTATCAAGCTTTTTTCCCGTGCGAAGTTGAAACGCAACCCCCTTCCATTTTGGTGAGCGAGAATAAAATGTGAGTGAGCAAAATGTTTCTGTTTGTTTTGCCCCTATAAAATTTTTTTTTTGTATCTGTTCTAGAAAAGAATGGTATTGACCAAGTGTTTGTTCTTGAAAATTTCCTAAATACAGTTTTTTTAATGCAAGAACTTTTTGCCTATGAATCGACTCAGGATTGAGTGTTTTTGGTCGATCCATAATAACAAGAGCAAGGAGTTGTAAAAGATGATTTTGCACCATGTCTCGCACTGCGCCCGTTGTTGCATAATACCCTAACCTGTTTTCAACACCCATGTCTTCGTCTGCAATTACTTCTATTTTTTCAACATAGGCATTTGAGAGCATTGCTCCCAAGATTGGATTTGCAAATTTAAATGTCGTAACATTTTGCACTGTTTCTTTTCCTAAATAATGGTCAATTCGATAAATTTGTGATTCATCTAATTTTGAACAAATTTGCCTTTCCAGTTTTCTTGCAGAGCGCAAATCATATCCGAATGGTTTTTCAAACACAACTTTGACTTTTTTATCAATGAGCTTCTCTGATTCTAAATTTGTTAAAATGTCTCCAAACAATGTATACGTCGTTGCTAAATAAAATACTCGTTGATGTGATCCTTGTTCATGTTTTTTTAACACCGAACATAATTCTTTTAGAGTACCCGGTTTAGCCGAGTCAGCTTGATAAAAAACAATTTGTAAATGCTCAATTGCGTCTTTTTGTTTTTTTGTTTTTGCTGCTTGCAGGAGTAATTGTTTGTAGGATTCACTCGTATACGGACTTCGCGCAATCCCGATTATTAATGAGCCCTTAGCTAAGGAACCTTGTTCAAGTAATTGTGCAAAAGCAGGCACAAGCTTTTTCTGCGTTAAATCTCCCGTTCCGCCAAAAATAATAAAACTTACTCGTTCATTCATACTTTTTTTGAACAAGAAATCATTTATAAAATCTATTAAAGGTTTATCAATAAAATTTTACAAACTCCAAGCTACAAATGTTTAAATAGAAGGACAACCAACATTAGAATATATGTTAAGTACCAAAATACATCAGCATTTTTCTCCAACGCCGCAAGAACGCAAACAAAGCACGAAACGTCAAGTAATTTATGGTTTTTTTGCACTCGGATTTGCAGCAATTACCTGCATTCGCACGCCGCACACTATCGCACAGTATCAACGCGTGCAAGAACTCACACCTATTCGAGAAGTTGTCAGCAATAATTCAAGTATATCTGCACAAAGTGATGAGATGGATCGATTGGTAACAACACTTAACCCGAATAGATTTTCTTTTAAAGATAGGAGCGAACTCTCAAAAAACATTGGCGCATATGTTGCGAGTAATTACACGCAAAGCCAACCGCTCGAATATTTACTTAATGCATATGATCGAAAACTAGTGGAAAAAGGCGCAGTAAGCATTGGCTCAGGCGCACTCGCACTTGCGTGTCTTGTTCCCGCACTTCGAAAATCTCGCCCAATTCGTCTGCGAAAACGCCAACTCAGGCAAGCGAAAAAATATCCTCTTGATACTATTGAGACATTGCCAACAAAAGCACAATTTTATACACTTGCTCAAACACTTCTTGATAATGAAAGCGCCAATCCTCGTGATATCGCAAAATACCTGCACGAGCTTTCCGTTCATCCACGCGCAAGCGAATCGGGATTTTTAAGTGCCGCAATCGAGCTAGGGATGCCAGGGTATATTACAAGAACAAACCTGCAAAGAAGGCGTCACATTTAAATAGGTGAATGTCTATTATAGGTATATGGCAGAAGCAATAAAAAAACAGAGGTATCGGTGCATTTCTTGTAATTATCGGTTCTCTCGACAAATCGGCATTGATTTTAATAATATCTGTCCATATTGCGGGAAAAAGTCAGTTGTTAAAGAGCAGATTGGCGACGCCCAAAAATTAATAAATGAAGTGACAAAACTCGAACATCTCTATGATTAAAGATTCCTCGTACTATGATGCACTCGCCCCGGGTTATGACGCATTATATGGTCAAGAGCAGCAACAAAAGCTTCAAGAAAGTGTTTCCTTCTTAGAACAAATATCGCTACCTAAAAACGCAACAGTCCTTGATGTAGGCTGTGGAACCGGTATTTCAACTCGTTTTTATTCTCAGCTTGGATATTCTTGCACCGGTATTGACCCTTCAAAAAAACTCTTAGAGCAAAATGCGGATCCTCACATTCAGCTTCTTTGTGGTCACGCAGAAGAGCTGGCGTTTGAAAATGAATCATTTGATCTTATCATCAGTTTTTCTGCAATACAAAACTTTTCAGATGTCAAAAAAGGATTGCAAGAAATGAATCGCGTAGGAAAAAAATATTTTATTTTGGGTATAATGAATCGTGGAAAGGACTTTTCTCGAATAGACGAAATGGTGCATTCCTTATTTTTTGTAAAGGAAACAAAAACTGTTCTTAACGACACGTTGTATCTTTGTGAGAAAAAGTAATCTTTATTAACAATCCCGTTCATTACCATTTTGACAACCGTTGTTGAATACCTGCGCTTTTGAGAGAAATAAGCAAAACTCGTGAGACTCCATTCTCTCTATTGAGTCGGCAAGCAACAACCGCGTGAATAAAGGTGTTACAATAGCGCGCTCGGGTCGTCACTTTTGGATAAAATGTTCAAACATTGCTTGAAGACCCTCATATAAAAGAAATCCTTGATATCGCAAGGGATTTAGAAGTTCTTAAGTAACTTATGCCTAACTACTAATAATTTCTGGAGGAAGAGTAAACGCTTCATAGTAAAAACCCATACATAGCGTATAATGATTTGTAACATGAATTCGGGTCTCAAAAATACCAGTTCTTATTTTAAGAAAACCTTCGCAATGTTTTTTTGCAGTTAGAGACATTCTTGTCTCTATTGGTTGAACACGTCCAAAGGTATGACGAGGTTTAAACATATCTTCAAGACTAGCCATTCGTATTATTCCTTCCTGAAAATATATTCTTGGATTAACCACCCCAGTACTCAATCCATATCTTTGCCCAATAATGCCTAAAGTTTCGGTTCTTGGTTAAATAATGGTTCAGATGCAATTAATTCCTTAAATTGATCATATTGTTGTGCAGCCCAGTGCTTTTGCCCTCCAAGATATCCACTTTGAGAAAAAAAATTCCATTCTTGTCTCAATTTCTCTCGTACTGTCTCATTTGCTAATTCTTCTTCTAAAAAAACACTCCCTGAATAATAAAAATCCCCATATTCATTCAAATCCAAAGAACTATCTGGAAATGTTACAAAGTAAACAACAAAAGCAATGAGAATACAAGCGACAAAAACCTTGAAATAAAAAACAGTGTGATAAAAATACAAAAAGTATGCAAGTATAAGCGCAAAGTATCCAATATACGTAATATACGCATATAGCGGACCAAGCAAAAATACACACAATGCAAGAGAATTAACGATTCCAAACGCCATTACATGTACGAAAAAGCAATCTTTTCGAGAACGAAATATGCGTGTAATTCTTAAAAAAAGCAATAGGAATGAACTAAACACCACCGGGATAATACCTAAAGCAATCAAAACATGCCAAATTTCAAAACTGCCAAAGCCAAATCTGAATAATTCAACGGAGGAACTTATGGATATATGAAACAGTAGTCCTATCACATAAAAGAAAAACAAAATCTGTCGTAGCATGAATATCATACGAAAGTTGTTCTATATAAATATATCTAGAAAGAAAACCCCCACTACCTTTATAAAGAAAACACTCATTCCCGTTTTTATGGTACAAACAAGCTTACGAACACATCATTGTAATCAACTTACCGCTCAAGATGAGAATACTAAAGTCTCACTTGCAGGCTGGGTTCATGTTCGCCGAGATCATGGCGGAATTATTTTTATCGATTTGCGAGATAAGTATGGATTGACGCAACTGGTTTTTGATCCAGAATTTGATAAAACATATTTTGAGCAAGCAGAACAGCTCAGACGAGAAGATGTTATACTGGTCGCAGGTGTTGTGAAAAAACGAGGCGAGGGTTTAACGAATCCAAAGCTCAATACTGGTGAAATCGAAGTTTTTGTGAAAAAATTAACAATTGTAAACAAAAGTCAAACACCACCATTTGAAATTGATGATCAGACACAAATTAACGAAGATTTACGATTGGAATATCGTTATTTGGACTTACGCCGAACAAAGATGCAGCGACATTTAGCACTTCGCCACCAGTTTGTAAAAGCATCACGAGCGTTTTTTGACGCACAGGCATTTACGGAAATCGAAACACCATTTCTTATTAAATCAACTCCGGAAGGGGCAAGGGATTATGTTGTTCCATCACGAATTAATAAAGGAAAATTCTATGCACTTCCACAATCACCACAACTCTACAAACAAATGTTAATGATTGCAGGCTGCGATAGATACTATCAGATTGCGCGATGTTTACGAGATGAAGATTTACGTGCCGACAGACAACCCGAGCACACACAAATTGATTTTGAAATGAGTTTTGTCACACAAGAAGATGTGCAACAATTCGTCGAAGCACTTTTCAAAGAAACATTTGCAAAAACACAAAATATCACAATTAAAACACCATTCCCCGTGTTTAGTCATGAGCAGGCAATGAGTTTGTATGGATGTGATAAACCTGATATTCGATTTGAGCTCACGCTCACAGATGTAACTGATATTGCAAAAGAATCAGAATTTAGCGTTTTTCAAAATGTCATCTCTTCTGGCGGAATTGTCAAATGTATCAATCCTGAAGCAGACATTGCAAGAAAAGAAATAGATCGCTATATTGAGTACGCCCAGTTCCTTGGCGCAAAAGGAATGGCGTGGATGCGCGTTACAGAAAACGGACTTGAGTCGAATATTGCAAAGTACTTTAGTTCACAAGTCCAGAAAAAATTAATAGATTTAGTTGGTGCAAAACCAGGCTCCGTATTATTTTTTATTGCGGATAAGCCAAAAGTAACAAATGATGTGCTTGCAAAATTGCGATTAAAACTTGGCGAGGATTTAGGGCTCATTGATGAAAATACCTATGCCTTTTGTTGGGTTAATGACTTTCCTCTGTTCTCCTGGAATGAAGACGAGAAAAAATGGGATGCAGAACACCATATTTTTAGTATGCCAAAAGCAGAATTTGTTGATAATTTAGAAAAAGATCCAGGTGTCGTAAAAGGCGATTTATGGGATTTAGTCTTAAACGGATGGGAACTTGCTTCAGGGAGTATTCGTGTATCTAACCCGCAACTTCAGCAACGATTATTTGATATCATTGGTATTAAAAAAGACGAAGCACAAGAGAAATTTGGATTCTTGTTAAAAGCATACCAATACGGTGGCCCAATACATGGCGGCATGGGTATTGGTCTGGATAGGATTATTGCATTACTAGTTGGAACACACGATATTCGAGAAGTTATCGCATTTCCAAAAAATAAAAACGCACAGTGTCCAATGGATGAGTCACCTGGTGAAATTAGCGAGCAACAACTCAAAGAATTGGCAATTAGTGTTGTGAAAAAATAGCAGACTCTTTACTGCTTGTTTTTTAAGGAAGCGGTTGTTTTTTCGAAAACTTCCAAATGCTTTTTTAGCATAGCGGTTAGCGAATGCTCTCCAATTACTTCTTCCTTTACTCTTTGAACATGAGCTTTTACCAGTTCAGGTTGCGTATAAAGAGAATCCACTGCTTTTAAAATGGTATTCGCGTTTTTTGTCACACCAAAAGAATACTTTCCTTCACAAGTTATTACTGGTACCTCTAACATCATACTCTCCAAAACCGCCATCCCATATAGATTTTTACTTGCTACCGGTTGAACCATTATATCTGCTAGTTTGTAATATGCTGCTAATACTTTTTTATCTTTTATCCAACCTGCAAAATGAATTCTTTCTACAAAAGACTTATTCAAACCCATTTGGAGCAATTCAGGTAATTTTTGCTCATTTGCCCCTACAAGAACTAACCGCAAATCAGCATATTTTTCAGCTGCAAGGTTAAAGCCATCTATAAGCTTCTGACTACCCTTCTGAGCTTCTATTCTTCCAACATAAATCATCACTTTCTCCCCATTAGGAGCTATAAGATGTTGCAACTCATTCTTTTTTGCATATACTTCCTTTAAATCATTATATTCATCAAAATCAGTTCCGTTTGGAACACAAAAGCATTTGTCTGCATATTCCGGGTAAATAATGTCAAAAGCTTCTTTATGAACCTGTGAAATCGTAATAATAGCGTCTGAGCGTTTTATTAAATCAAACTGGGCTCTCTCACGCTTACTCCCATAGTTTTCTCGCACTGCCTTCAGTTCTTTTTGAGTCATTTGATTTGTTAAAAGTTTAATTCTATTCTCATGATTTAATCGAATGTACGGAATAAATGCGTGCAAAGTGTAAACTACTGGCACTCCCTGGAAATATTTTTTCAAAGAGAAATCTAGAGCATTATCATAAACAAAAGTGTGCGTATGTATGTGTATAATATTTGGATAAAATTTAAAATCAGAATGTAATCGGGAAGCAATATTTTTGAACGCATATTGAGTTAAAATACATTTTCCTTTATCATTTAACAAATTAAAAGGACTTAACTCCACTTTTACTTTCTTTTCAAAAGGTGTTCCTACAAATTTTCTAAAATAATAGCGATGCCACCAGTGATTAATACTTGCAACGATTATACCATTTGCAGCAAATACTTTATTTAAATTTAGCATAACTTTAACAACACCCGAGTTAATAGACGTCGGAATCCCTAACTGCAAAACTTTAAAACCTTCTGGAAAAATATATTTAATTCCAGAATCAAAACTTCCAATATAATTTATTTGCTCATTTATTGTAAACGTATCTGAATTCATTTCCTTTGACTTATTTAGCAACCAAAATAAAGTTTTTTTATCATCCAAGTAGTCTTGTTGAAGTAAGTCATTTAACCATTCATCCAATAATTTCATATTTCTAAAATCTCCCTATACCTTTTTTTGAGTGAATAATATATTTGTATTCTCTTTAATAGTGAATTTTTAAACAATTCAAATTCTTTTTTATTTAAAGACAATTTTTTAATTTCCGTTTCTTCCTTTTTCAAAGTATCTATTAGATTTTTATAGTCTTCTAAATTAAATGGTAAATCTTCAGGTCGATAGTATGCCTCTATGGGCTCAATCACTTTTTGTAATAATGAAATTAACTTATCCGTTTTCTGTTGGAAAAGGCTTACTAATTTCCCATATAATTCAATTCTTTTTTGAAAACGATTTTTAGAATTATCAGGAGACTCATCATCAGGTGATGCGTCATCACTCCAACCACCTAGTTTATTTGCTAGCTTAAATATACCCCAAATTACAACGCCCACAAATAATAAAACCCAGATTAAATCTAAAATGCCAACAACTTGATATCCCCACTGCGTTGATTGAATTTCATCAAAAAAACCTAAAAATAATCCCCTATATAACCCATAAATAACAAAAAATGTAATCCCGAGTGCAGTTGGGTGAACCCATGTGCGCTCTTTGCCATAATCTTTTAGATCCATCATTGATGAAATCATTATGTAAAAAACTACGGCAAGCACAAGTAAAAAAATCGTCATTGCAATCGGTCCAAGAGAAATAAGCGAGAAACCCAGTGCTTGGCTTCCAAATGTTAATGAAAGCCCAAGAATGACCCCCATAAGAATAGCAGGCTTTTTCCCTAAGCGCTCACCCACTGTTTTTTGTGTGATTGCGATGAAAAATGCGATGTAGACCAACGCATCAATAAAACCTTGATATTGTAAATAAAATGAAGCTGTTGCAAACCCTGCCAGTGGCGCGAAGACACTATCGAGCACGTATGAAAAAGCCACCGGTATTTGTAATAAAATTAGCAAAATAAATTTCATCAACTTAATTCAGGCAAGTAATTATTTAAGCTTTTCTCAAATCGCAGTTTTAAGATAACGCGGCTTTTGGCAACAATATTTATAAATACGATGATTGTCCTAGAATTTACGAACCCGTGGTTCAGTGGTAGAACGTCTCGTTGACGTCGAGAAGGTCGCCAGTTCGATTCTGGCCGGGTTCATTGGTTTCTTAGGAATTTTCAGTAAGTAAAAAGTCTACTATTTCTTAATTTTTAATAAATTTTAGTAAAAACCGAAAGTTTTATAGATTTTGAGTATA
>JBLKOU010000020.1:0-18104 GCA_047603125.1 Candidatus Woesearchaeota archaeon
GAGAGATGCTTTGGAAGATTTTTGGTGTGAGCATATTTTTACGCAAAAATTTATCTCTTACTTTTGACGCCAACTACACAGGCAAAAGATATTTAAAGGCAAACAACAAAAATATACTAAAAAAGAGGGATTATTATGAAAAAAAGGGGTGTTCTATGAGTTCTGTTCTAAAAGAAGTGCCACACCACGTTGGCTTTCGTTTTGCGGATGGGCATAGCGTTCAAACAATCTTGAGTTTGATTTCAAAACTTGAACAAATTTCTGATGAGCAATATACAGAACATGTAACTGAGTACAAAAACGATTTTGCAAATTGGATTGAACATGTTTTTGAAGATAAAAAACTCGCACAAAAAATTCGACAAAGCAGAACACGACACACTATGATTCGCTTGTTAAAAGACGAATACGAATTTGTCACAGAATATAAAAATAAATCATTTCTCGGTGAGCAAAAAAGCAAAACAAACCATACACCACCTTCAGAATCAATTATTGAAAAATATACACACCCTGTTCATAAAGACATTGAACAGCTCGAAGAACAAATTGAACATTTAACCAAAAAAGACAAACAAGATTCAAAACCGTACACAGATGCTGTCACTTCTAGTAATTTACGAGAAAAAGCAATTGACTTTGTGTTCGGGTTTGTTGTCGGACTTCTTGCAGGGCTCATCATTGCAAAAAGTTTCGGTTTATACTAATGATAACATTATTTGAAGTAAGTTTTGAAATTGCAAACAAGGTAGGTGGTATACACACCGTTGTTTCAAGTAAAGTACAGTATCTTGCTCCTTTTGTCAAAGATCATATACTCATCGGACCGTATTTTGAATCGTCTAAAGAATTTACAAAACAACAAACACCACAGCACTATCAACAAACATTTGAAACATTAGCAAAAGAAGGAATTATTGCACATTATGGTCAATGGAACATTCCTGCAAAACCACAAGTCATACTTCTTGAATTTGGAGGCGCATATGATCAATTAGATTATTACAAAGGAGAATTTTACGAGCACTTCGAAGTTGATTCATTATTTGCCCAACACGATTATAACGAACCATTTGCCTTTTCAATTGCCGCAGGAAAACTCATTGAGCAACTTTTGGCAGTTCACCCCCATAAACCCATCGTGCAAACACATGAATGGATGACTGGCATTACCAACTTATATTGTAAATTTAAGCAATTACCAATAAAAACTGTATTTACCACACATGCCACCATGCTTGGGCGCGCAATTGTTGGAAATGGTGAAAATCTCTACGAATTGCTGCCAACACTCAATGCGTTTGAGAAAGCAAAACAATTACAAATTTTTTCTAAATTCACCTGTGAACGTGCAAGCGCCCTTTTTAGCGACGCATTTACTACTGTGAGTAATGTCACAGCACATGAATGCGAAATTATTTTAGGAAAAAAACCACAAGTAACTCCGAATGGATTCGATATTGATGATTTTCCAAACGTACAGCATATCTTTGCAAAGCAAGAGCAATCACGAGAAAAACTCAACCAATTCTTACAATATTTCTTTTACCCCTACTACAAATTTGATCTAGAAAAAACAACACTCTTATTTACTTCCGGGCGCCACGAAGTGCGAAGTAAAGGAATTGATGTCACACTTGAAGCCATGAATATACTTGAGCAAAAATTTGCAAACAGCGACCAGCACATCGTCTTATTTATTTTTGTGCCCTATTCACACCAAGGGCCACTCCAACATGTGCTCAGACATAAAGAACAAATTGAGAAAAAACAACCATTCTCACAACCTCCAAAACCACAACCCGAACTGAGTGCTTTTTCTGTTGATCATAATCAAATACATGATTTATGTGCACAATTTAACATAACAAACGAACAATCCAAAAAAGTCAAACTTGTGTACTACCCCGTTTATTTAGAAGGAAACGATGGTTTACTCAATCAAGAGTACTATGACGCTATTTGTGGTTGCGACATCGCCGTATTTCCTTCATTTTATGAACCATGGGGATATACACCAATGGAGAGTGCCGTTCTTGCAATCCCAACAATTACAACAAACTTAGCAGGGTTTGGACAATATGTTGAAAAAAAATCAGGAATCACTGTTCTTAATAGACAAACAACAACTGACACACAGTGCGCACACGATATTGCAAATGCAATTGAAGAATATATCAATCTAAGCGATCACAAAAAGATGCTACGAAAACTCCAAATTAAGCTCACTGCAACGTGCATTGATTGGCAAGTATTAATTAAAAAATATCAAGAAATTTATGAGGGACTCTATAATGCAAAAACATGAACGAACAATCGCCTATATGACAATGGAAATTGCAATTACTTCAGACATTCCAACCTACTCGGGAGGACTTGGAGTACTTGCAGGGGATACTATTATGTCACACTCTGATCTTGGAGTTCCTAGTGTCTGCGTCACATTACTCAATAAAGAAGGATATTTTTATCAAAAAATCTCACCCGAAGGACATCAAATTGAGGAGCCATTTCGATGGACACTCACTGATTACTTACAACCTCTTGATACAAAAATAACAATTGAACTTGAAGACAGAACCGTGACAATTCGTCCATGGGTCTATCATGTAAAAGGTGAGCGAGGACATGAGATTCCAGTGTACTTTTTAGATACTGATTTAAAAGAAAACACACCCTATGATCGAAGCTTAACTGAATACTTGTATGGTGGTGACCGCTATTACCGATTTTGTCAAGAAATGATTTTAGGAATTGGCGGCGTTCGCATGCTCGAAGCGCTTGGCTATAAACACATAGACAAATATCATTTAAATGAAGGACACGCTGCACTTGCCTGCGTAGAACTCTTGCATAAAAACCAAATGAATATTGAGGCAGTCAAAAATAAATGTATTTTTACTACGCACACTCCTGTTGCTGCAGGGCATGATACTTTTGATATTGATATGGTTGGGCGCGTCATTAAAGACTATTATCCATGGAACATGAAATTTGCCGAACATGACGGAAAATTTAATATGACTTACTTAGCACTCAATCTTTCCGACTATGTTAACGGAGTTGCAAAAAAACATAAAGAAGTTTCCATGCAAATGTTTCCAGGAAGAGAAATTCACTCAATTACCAATGGTATTTATCACAGAAGATTTATAACAAAATACATGGATGAGGTGTTTACAAAACATATCCCCGACTGGGCCCATGATCCCTTTTCACTTCGAAGCGCACTGGCTATTCCTGATGAGCAAATTTGGTATGCTCATCAAGAAAATAAAAAAAAGCTCATTAACTATATTAACAAAAATCATAAAACAACATTTGACACAGAAACATTTACCATCGGTTTTGCACGCAGAATGACTGCCTATAAACGACCAGAACTATTATTTCGAGACATTGAATGGCTCAAAGCAATCGCACACCGACAAGGAAAAATCCAAATAGTTTTTGCAGGAAAAGCCCATGTCAATGATGGATTTGGAAAGGACGCGATATTCAAACTCAACCAACTCAAAGACAAACTCGGCCCTGATATTTCTCTTGTGTACTTAGAAAATTACGATACCAAACTCAGTCAACTCATGACTGCAGGCGTTGATATTTGGCTTAATACCCCTCACAGGCCGTATGAAGCTTCAGGAACAAGTGGAATGAAAGCAGCATTAAACGGAACACCACATTTTTCTGTTCTAGATGGTTGGTGGATTGAAGGCCACATTGAAGGCGTTACTGGTTGGAGTATTGGACCTGCAACATATGATAATTGTGATGACGATGAACAAGACTCACGCGATCTCTATGAAAAGCTTGAACAACAAATTTTGCCAAAATACTACTTAGACAGGCATAGTTGGATACGTGTAATGAAACACACCATTGCCATGAATGCTAGTTTTTTTCACACGCACAGGATGGTCTCACAATATGTCACAAACGCGTATTTTAAGTGATTGTTATTTTAAAACAACAACCAACTTTAAAAACACAAACACATTCACAGCCAATTATGCGCATAGTTGAAACAAACGACGGATCGAAAACATTTTTTGAGCCAAATCTCCAAGAAACATACCATTCTCAAAGTGGAGCAATTGAAGAAAGCCAAGAAAAATTTGTCCGACCTGCAAAACTCATAGATGGACACCACATTCTTGACATTTGTTTTGGTCTTGGATTTAATTCACTCATGGCAGCATTAACCAATAAAACAGTACACATCGATGCTATTGAAATTGATTCCAACCTTTTACAATCTCTGACAAGCGACCTTGCACCCCAATATAGAGAGGAATATGAACACCTCATCTCACAAATACACAAAGCCAATAACCCCATAAAAATTCTCAATACTACGATTAATCTTCACATATGCTCATTTATCACAAAGCTACCAAATTTACCCGACCAAACATATGATCGTATCTTTTTTGACCCATTTTCACCAAAAAAATGTCCAGAACAATGGAGCAAGGATATTTTTGAACAGTGCCATCGCGTTCTCAAGCCAAACGGATATCTACTCACCTATAGCTGTGCAAGAATAGTACGAGAAAATCTTACGGCTGCCGGTTTTACATGTGTGGACGGACCCGCAGTTGGAAGAAAAAGCCCAAGTACTATTGCCCATAAATACGAATAACTGCTTCTATAAACATTGCTAAGCTCCAGGCTTGCATAAAACATCCTTGTGATTGACACTGACTTGCCCCTGAAACTTCAGCTAAACTTCCCATTGCACCACTTGCAAACAGTTCATGGCAACTACTCTCCACAAGCGCTCGCCAATAGGGAGCATACTTTTTTTTATCAAGAAGATAAAGAGATTGCGCAGCAATCAAATTAACATAGTACCAAACATCACCACGATGATAACTTTGATTTGTCTGACCAGTATAGTGTGCACAATACAATGAATGATCTTGCGAAATGGTTGTCACGCCCCCCCATTTGACAAATAATTTCTCCAAACTCGCATCAAAGGTTTTTTTCCAAACTTGTTTTGAAAAAAGTGAAGGACAAATATAATACGCAAGAAACACATTTGGACGAATAGTCATATCAAGATAACCATCCTCATGTAGCCCGTCATACACAACACCATCACGAACAAACTCTTGCATTGATTTAATAAAATCATTTTCCCATTTTTGAAAATATCCATATTTTCCATCATCCAAACGTTCATTAAGATAATTAATAAGTTGAATCTGTGAAGCATAGAGCGCTTGAATTTCTATTCGAAACCCACGTCTCGTGTCATAGGGATTCCCCGTATCCATCCACGTTTCTAAATCCGCATTTTCAACAAATCCCAAACGACCAAAATGCTTATCCTGGTTTACTACTGAATAAACAACACGGTCTCGAATAAAAATGAGTTCTTGCTCTTCAATGTCAGGCATCTGCTCTAAAACCTCAAATAATCGTTTACATGTCCAGCCCACGCCATCCGCACTTGCTAAGTCACTGTGAGGAAATCGATTCGGAAGCCTTCCATCCGGCAGTATCGCTTGTAATTGCTTTAATAAAAGTGACTTTGCCTCTCTAAATCGTTTTTGTGCAATGAGTGCGCCAATACTAATGGATTGATCCCTCGTCCAAACTTGAAAAAACCATGGTAAGCCAGCATAAAAACCTTGATCAGTTAATAGTTCATCAAAGCTTGCAAGCGCATAGGAGAGCTCTAATGAATGTTTTTCAACAGAAATATCTGACAATAATTGCTGATATTTTTCTTGTGTTCGTATAGCCCCCTGCTGATGCTGCCAACAATCCTCCACTTGACTGATGACTTCATCCCTATCAAATCCTGCACCTATTACAACCTGGGATGCATTCAAAAAGTCCCCCGCAAAATATTCATACCAATCCCAAGGACCAGATTGACGCTCATGTTCATACGAGTAATAGACATTATGCCAATGAGAGTGAGACTGAAATTCTCCATCCGACTTACACACAACATAGATTCTGGGGTGATTTGCTGATTCTTTTGTATATGAGAATATATGAATATCATTTACACACTCATACGAGTATTGGCGACCAAACTTTTCAAAGTCATAAATTTCCCGGCAATCCAAGACAAGCGGAATGCGCAAATTCCCTTCAATTTGCAGTGAAATAACAGAATCAAAAAAATGAATAGCACACGAACCCTCATCATATGCATAAACTGTTTTTGTTGGTAGATGTTTAATGTGATTTACCTGCTCAGGTAAAACGCGTGAAACCGTTTTGTATAATTTCCAATCATCATTTCCATCAAGTTGACGTATATGCAATCCCTCATAACGAGAGAAGGGTTTATCGCTAAGCAACAAATAATTTCCTTGGCGAGACCCTCGCAATAGTAATGGATTTTTTGTCTCGACCTCTTTTTTTTCATAGATGACACGAGTCATACCCCAACTAGACAAAAAACTCTTTATATATTTTTAGTAAATCAATCTCCACAAAAGAACACATTTACATCACCCATATTGCAAAATTTATCAGCTCCAAGCAAAAAACAACAACTACTATATAGAGACTACTAAATACCCAATGAAGGATATAAATCGAAAGCTTTAAATATCCAATAATTCGCCAATCTAACGGGGTGTTAAATGTAATGGTAAATGAAAAAATGTTTAGTGTTTTCTTTCGCGAAAAGCCAGCACTATTACTACTTAATTTAAAGAATGCAAAGAGCAATGTCTACGCTTCAACAGTGGCAAAAACAATCGATTGCACATACTCGCATGTTGTAAAAATTCTCCAAGAAATGGAAAAAGCAAAACTCGTCACATTCAACAAGCAAGGAAGACTCAAGCTTCTCACATTAACAAAAAAAGGAACGGATATTGCTGATGCAATTGAACGAATCCGTCACATGCTCTAATGCCAAAAAATAAGACACTTATCGCAAAAGCACCACTCCAAAGACTTATAAAACAAGTAGGTGTCAATCGCATATCTGATAAAGGAGTTGAGCAATTACGAATGTATATTGAAAAACAAACACAGACTTTGGCAAAAAAATCAATCGAGCTTGCCAAGCATTCTGGAAGAAACACCATTCTTATTGATGACGTTTACCAAGCAAGATAATGAGTTACTCAACTTTTGTATAGTAAATCTTTTGCGTTGCACTTCCCCAGGAATAATCACCAGTCTCAACACAGACTTTTTTAATTGCAAATAATCCTAAATCAACACCTTTATGCAAATGATAGTAAATATTTCGTTGCGTCATTTGACCAAATTGTTTTTCATAAAGTTTGTGAACTTGATAACCCGTCAACTGACCATTCTCCTCTAACAAAGCAAGTATATTTTTTCGAACCTGCATTGTTAGCGGTCTGCCTTTTGCCATACATACATTAATAAACCCCGCGTTTATAATTGTTTGTATGTATATTGCAAAAATAACGCAAAATTATCCAGACATTGCTTTTCAAGAAATACAAGAACTCTTTGAAGATGTGACACTACTCACTCCCACTCATGTCTTTTTTACAACACAAAATCCTTCTTTTTTTTCCAGACTTGCGTTTACAAACACCATTTACCAAATCATAAGTACAGACTATCAACCAATTCAGTTGCCAAGCACTGAATATAAAATAGAATTTGAGAAAAAATCTCCGATTAATAAAGAACGAGCATTTGAATACATTTACTACGCAATGCCTGAACCAATAATTAATCTCAATAAACCAAAAGACATTTTTTACTTTTTCACAGCAACAGCACAAGAAAAACAAATCCTCTATTGCACAAAACAAATTTATACAAATCAAAAAACATTCTTAGAACGAAAACCACAGCTTCGTATTGCAAAACATCCTAGCTCCATTGACCCACGCCTTGCTCGCGCAATGGTTAATTTAGCAGGGAAAAAAGCACATGCAATCTACGACCCATTTTGTGGAACAGGTGGAATTTTACTTGAGGCCTTTGATTGCCAACTCCAGACTATCGGATCAGACATAGACCCACACATGATTGAAAAAAGTCAACAAAATTGCAAGCAATTCCACGCAAATGTCACACTCTTTACTGGAGACGCTCTGAAACAAACAACACAAAGTGATGCAATTGTCACTGATTTACCCTATGGAAAAAATACTCGCATTCTTGATAATATACAACACTTATACGAGCAATTTCTCAAGCGCGAGTATGAAAAAACAAATCGAATTGTTTTGTGTACACCAAGTTTTATTCCAACACAAAAAATCATTGAAAGAACACAGTGGAACATTTCATTTAAATCTCAATTTTATGTCCATAAGAATCTCAACCGTGTCATTTATCTACTTACTAAGTAAAGACGCTGGGATTGTAGCCCATAGGAATCTTTGCATACTAGGCGAATATAGGAATCTCGAGGATTTTTTTCAAGTGTCGCAACACCGGATTCGATATCTAATTCAATAATTTGATCAAGGTAATTTCGATGTGTACACTGCACTACATCAGAAGGAACATCAAAAATAAAATGCGTTTCGTTTTGTGAGTAATCCTGTGGAAGAACAGGCGGCTCTCTTGTTTGTATTTCAAATTCTTGCATAGTCTCAATAAGTGGCAGACGGCATGTGTCACTTGGATGCGCACACACGACTGTTACTTGCGTTTGATTTTGATAATGCATCTCGATAGGACAAGACTGTTGGTCACAATCCACTGGCTGATTATTTACAGAGCACACCATCCCTTCTTGTGGCTTCACAAATTCTATAGTTTGATTTTTTTCGAAAAAGACATCCGTTGCACTCGACGTGTAATTTAGCTGTGTTGAAACATTTGCAATAACACCACTGACCACTAATGGGCCAGGAATATGCGTTGGAAAGCATCCGATTGTCAATGAAGACTCATTTACAAAATCCTCCATGCCAAGTGTACATGAATATAATCCCTGATCATCGATTTCATATTTTGTCTGAGCGCATGTTGCATTATATCGCAATTGATCAAATGGTACAGATTCTGTATCAAAGCGACAATCACTTAACACATCCGTATAAATGGTAATTTGTTCCTTTACAAAGGGATGAACATCTCCTCGAACAGTCATCTCAGGACTTTGTATACAAGGAGGTTCAAAATCAAAGGATACAAAAGAAGATGTTGAACTTGAATAGGGACTTTGACAATAAATAAACGCACTAAATTGCTTTTGTTCGATTTGTGTTAATAAATCAATAATGGATTGCCGACGGTTTGGATTATTATAATCATCAACAATTTTTTGTAATGCAGGGTAGAATTGAATTTTTTCGAGTTGCCCTCTATTTATGAGTAAATCAACCAAATCTTTGAATTGAGTCATTTGTTCTAAAATATCCCGCGATTGCTCTGTCTCAAAAATAGACTGGAGTGAACTAAAAACCGGCATATCTTCTATAAAGCGAATAAGTAGTGTATGGTTTGTTTGATAATTACCCTGTGATAAATCTGGAGATGAAATTTGAGAAAAATCACTATACGGCAAATATGATGGACGACAAAGTGCAGGCTGATCAGTAGTAAATGTTACATTGAGAAGTGAATCTACTGAGCGTTCTATTTGAAATCCACCCGTTTCAAACTTTTGTACACGCTGCGCTGCGCCCAACGGTGTTTGTAAATCAATAACTCGTAAAGGTTGTTCTTCTCGTAAAACACATTCTTGTGTTTGAACATTATATTGACAATTCTGACCCAGACTTTGACAGACATACTGAGAACAGGAATATAATGTTTGACAAAGATCACACTGCGACTCTTGTGAGGGTGAGCTTACAAAGCACAGATCATTTTGCTCAGATGTTTGCGGAGGTTCTTCAAGAAGTTGATCACTCGTATATGAACTCAACAATGATAATTGATCAATTGATTGTGCTAGCATTTGCGACAGTGATTGTCGGGGTTGTCTTTGAAACTGTGTGAATTCTCGTAAATGATCAAATTCTACTAGTTCATCATTGTGTAAATACGTACTTAGGCGCTGTGCATACATAGGTGAGGGAAGCGGTTGTGAAAAATCTCCTGTAATCGTTGGAAGCACTCCACAATCTCCTGAAAGTGCGCAAGAAAGAGGAGTTTGACCTTGACAAAATGCGTTAGAAAAGGCAGTATCCCAAAATGGCAATCCAAGAGAAACTGCACCCACACATGTACCATCCACCCATTGACATTCATCAGTACAACAAGATTGTTCTTGACACGCTTGACAACTGAGTGCCGTGTTTGGCTTACAAGCTGTATAAGTAATTTCGGGCGTTATATCTTGGGCACATACTTCTTGACGAAAGTCTCGACATTCTTCGCGTATAATCTGACCATCAACACACATTTCTCTATAATAGCGGGAACCCACACCTATTCCTGTTTTAGAACACCACGAGTTTCCAGATTGCACACCATTACAGGATTGCAAAGATGTAATGGATAATGACTCTTGATTTATATTTTCTTGCACACACTGACACTGTGAACTAAATTCACCACTCGCTTGCTCACAGACATCCTGACTTACAGACTGATAACAACTATCTTGCAATGAACAACAGCCAGAAAAACCTTGCGGTCGAAACGCTGATTCATCAATAATCATTTGCACCCGATCAAATGCATCCACACCTTGCAACGCAAAGGTGAGAGTACTATTTTGTTGACGATAATTTGTGTATAAAGAGTAGATAATATCTGGATATGGTTTTGTTTTTTCAATGATTACTAAAGGCTGATCTTGAAGAATATTCTCTGACGAGTGCATATATCGAACCTGATCAAACATGCCAAATTCTAACTCATGATTAATGATGGTTGAAATTAATTCAATCATTTGCCCAAGAGGAGTCTCAATAAGAACAGTAAATGAATCTCTTCGGATAGTTTGATTGACAGACTCAAGAAAAAATGGCATGGAAATATCAACTCTCGTTGAACGAGAAAAAATTTCTAATTGTGTTTGAACGGTTCCAATTTCAACGTGATATCCTAACTCCTCATATGCTTGAGCTGAAAAACAGTCTTGAAAAAAAAATGTGACATTTTGTGATAATTGCTGTGCAATATCTTGCTTTTTCACTATCTGCTGCCCATCAACTTGTGTAAACAGGTATGGTACAGAATCCCTATACTGGGAAGCCGTAATTGAAATTGATTGAGTCGCCTGAATAAAGGCTTGATTGGCACAAAAATTCACATGCGACTCCACGGGAAAAAGAGGCGCATCACTTAATTGTGTGCGTTCACGCTCAGTCTCAATTAATGAAAGAGAAGAAAGAGAATACAGCAGTGATAAGGCAAGCAATAAAATTAACCCAATTATTAAAAACACAGATACTTGGGACCTCTTTTTCATAAGTCATTTTGGACACTGTTCATTTATAAACATATTGCTCAAATGGCTGCATAGCTTTTTAAAAATAGAGATAATTTACTTGACTATGAGCCAAAAAAACATATTGTTACTAGTACGAATTCTCATCCTCGTTATTGCAGTTAGTCTTATAGTTGTCCTGCTTATACAAACATCTCCAGCACCAAATTATATCGAACAGAATACACTCATACTCAACGAATACGAATTTACATTTTTACACAGCGTTCCTGGAAACTCAGGAAGTACTGTTTTAAGCAAAATTATGTTTGAATTAGATGAAACAACAATCACTTTACGCAGCTATAACGGTCTTGAAGGAAGAAACATGGTTACTGGGCAACCCGGAACAACAATTAATGAAGGATCTCAAATTCCATTTTTTGTCAAGGGAATCAGTCAATTTTCGTCTCAATTCCCTGATGAACAAAATGAGAGTTTTCAAACTACTTATGAACATATCACCTGTCAACTCACACAAGGAGACGGAAACTTTTGCGAAGAATTCATGTCCGAAGAGTGTGCCTATTCCTGTACTGGCAAAATAACCATACACATCTTAGAACCCTATGCGCTCAACGCCTGCTTAAGTGAACTCTCAAAAAACTGCACATTTAATAATGGGGAGGTCATTCAATTAGTCGACACCATACATGTTTCTCAAGTCACCTAAAAAAAACACTACTCCTCTCTAGGATCATTAACAACGCCCATAAATAAAATTGCGTCTGTTTCTTTTTGTTCAATAACAAATAAAAACGGTCGATTTGCATTGAAAATCAATTCTCTCATAGGCGCACTTGTTATAGTCATCCCAACAACTGTTGCCGCAGCTGCTTCTGTTCCCTTCTCATCCACTTTAATGAATGCTTTGTGCAAAACTTCATCAATAAAAAGATTGGGCCGACCAGTCATGCCTGAAAAGTCTGCTTGTTCACTAAACGCAATTGGCATTCCTAGATCAGAGAGAGTTTGCTTTAAGTCATATGAGGCTTCAAACTCAAACTTTGGCAAATAAATTGCATCCATGGAAACCTCTCGCATTTGATTAGAATAATTTCTATACATCTGATATGTCATATTTATCGTTTCCAGTGTATAATTATATTCTCGCACACTACGAGTTTGCATATCTAAGTACTGCCCATATTTTGGCAAAATAATTTTCATAACCACTTCATCCCCTTTATAGGGAAGCTCTAAAATTTCAACCGTATCAAACTCGCCATAATATAATCGCTCATCAGGATCAAGATACATCATATCTGTTTGAATCACGTTGTCAGGAGTTATATAAAAATCGCGAGATTGTGTGTCCCGTCTATTAAATTCATACTTCCAATCTCCTAGAAAATAAATTGCATTTGACAAAATTAATCTCGTATCTCGGTGTATAAAACCTGGTGGAATGATGTCTTGAATTCTGTTATTTGTCTGCTCTGCAATAAATGAATTAATAATTTGACTGGATTCTTGAGCTTGGTTAATTAAATCAAGATTGACCGATTTTCCTCCATAATAGTTTTCCACGGTATCTTTATATGAATCAAGCAACGAAAAACTCTCTTCAACCCACAGCGCATTACCCACACGTAAAGTATATGGTGCATTGGCTTTATTTATTGAATTATATAACGCTGCAAAATTTGGCTGCAAAACATCGGACTCAGGAAATGAGAACACCTGTTGCATCTGACTTGCCGTTTGCTCTTTTGCACCTTCATACGTCATTGCAAGTGCTGAAAAAATACTATACGGAGAGAAAAAAATATTCTCACTTTGTTGCTGAGCAAATTCATTATATATAGTAAATGCAAATTGATTATTTGCATCAACTACTGACGCTAAACCATCCTGTGTCCATCCAGTATCATTTGCTACAGGAGGATTATAAGGATCATAAGGATAAAAAAAATACATCGTTGTCGCCATAACCAGCGTACTCAAAACAATCACCAATGCGATAAATTTGAATTTCATGCACTGTCGTAAGAGAAACATCTATATAAAGTCTATGATAACTTCAAACATACTCAAAGTCAATGTTTTTTTTCAGTATACTGCGCATCGCGTAATTTACGATGATAAGAAATAACAAAACGATGCGTATAATCTCTGATTTTTAGTAATAATTGTACACCCGCATTTTTTGCTTTGTTTTTTTTTGTGTTCAATCCTTTTTTAAGCCCCGGAAACAAAATTTCTTCTTCTCTCTTAGCTAAACCAATCATTGGAATTTTTGTTCCTTGCTCTTTTTGAGCACGAAGTGCCGCATCAAGCTGCCCGCGACCTCCATCTATAACAATCAGATCAGGCGCTTTTTCTCCATGCACACTCACACGAGTTAACCGACGGGATACGACTTCATACATGGACTGAAAATCATTTTGTGTTTGTGTTGTTCGAATTTTATATTTTCTATATTGCTCAGTATTTGGGACTCCATTTTCAAACTGAACATGCGCACCTACAATGTACTGGTCTCGTAAATTAGAAATATCAAAACACTCAATTGTAATTGGCACATTTGGCAGATGCAATAATTCTTGTAATGCTAAGAGTGCTGGTTTGTCTTGTAAGAGAGCTATTTGCGCATTCTTTTTGGCAAGCTCACATAATTTTACCATGTCTCCTCGTTGCGGCTCAAATAATTGCACAGCATTTTGTGATTTTTTTTCTAAAGCACTCTCAATTAAGTCTTTTTGTTCTCCATCAAAAAAATCCTTTGAAAGAATAATTTTTCCCGGTATAGGTTTTGTCTGATAGTACTGCATAATAAACTCACGGTTTGTAGACTCTATATCATGGCAAATATCCACAACAAATTGATCCCTATCAATGATGGTTCCTTTTTTAATAGTAAAAATAAAATAAGAAGCCTGTGTTTGCGTATAACTTAATCCAATCACATCCTCATCCATTTGTTTGGAAACATCAACTTTTTGACGTGTTTCCAAATCTTCTAAAGCTTGAATTTGATCTCTGCGAATTTTTGCAAGTTCAAATTGTTGTTGTTTTGCAAAATCACGCATTTGTTCTGTTAAATTGTCAAGAACTGCTTGCGATTTTCCTTGTAAAAAGGATTTTGCTTGCTTGACTTTTTCTAAGTAATCTTCTCGAGAGATTTTTTCTTGACAGGGACCGCTGCACAGACCAATATGATACTGTAAACAGACTTTTTGCGGTAATGTTTTGCACGTTCTTAATTGAAAAATTTCATTCAGTGTTTTTATGAGTAACACCCGAGAATATCCCGAAGCAAAGGGACCAAAATACGTACCCGTATTTGTTTTTTTTCGTGCAGTCAAAATTCGAGGAAATGTTTCATCAGTGATTTTTATATATGCATAACGCTGATTGTATTTGAGTTCTACATTGTATTTTGGTTTATATTGTTTAATCAGTTGAGACTCAAGCAAAATTGCTTCTGTTTCAGAATCTGTCAAAATATAATCAACAGTATGAATTTGTTTAACAAGTTCTTGCGTTTTTATATCAAGTTGTTTTTTTGTAAAATAACTGGACACTCGTTTCTGCAAATTTTTTGCTTTTCCAATATAAATAACCTTTTTTTTACTATCACTATACAAATAACAACCCGGTTTTTTTGGAATAGACTGTGTCTGAATCATCATTACTTAAAAGAGTAACAAGATTAAATATGTTTTGGAAATCTCATCCTACTTCTTTTTCAAATACGGACCTAAAAATTCACCAGTATAACTCTTTTTAATTTTTGTCAGCGCTTCTGGAGTCCCCTCACCTACAATTTGGCCTCCTTTATCACCACCATCTGGACCTAAGTCAATAATCCAATCTGCACTTTTGATTACATCTAAATTATGTTCAATTATTAGCACACTATTTTTTTTCTCAACTAATCGATTCAATACATCCAAGAGTTTTTTTACATCCTCAAAATGCAAACCAGTTGTTGGTTCATCTAATAAATACAAGGTTTTTCCTGTAGCGCGTTTTGCAAGCTCGCTTGTTAATTTAATTCTCTGCGCTTCTCCACCAGAGAGTGTTGTTGCACTCTGCCCCAACTTAATATATCCAAGCCCCACATCATCTAATAATTGTAATTTAGAAGCTATCCTCGGAATAGAATCAAAAAACGCTAGTGCCTGCTCAACACTCATATCTAATACATCAGCAATTGTTTTTCCCTTGTAGGTAATTTCAAGTGTCTGCGCATTATATCGCTTCCCTTTACACTCCTCACATTGTACATACACATCTGGAAGAAAATTCATTTCAATTTTGAGCAAACCATCACCTTGACATGACTCACAACGACCACCTGGAACATTAAAAGAAAATCGTCCAGGCCCATATCCACGCTCTTTTGCCGATTTTGTTCGTGAAAATAATTCGCGAATATCCGTAAAGACATTTGTATATGTCGCAGGATTACTTCTTGGCGTTCGACCAATTGGGGATTGATCAATTTCTATAACTTTATCAATATGCTCAAGACCAGTAATTTTTTCATACTCGCCCGTTGGTTTTGTTGTTTTATATAAATGATTACAAAGCGCTTTATACAAAATCTCACTAATCAATGTTGATTTTCCACTACCTGAAACGCCCGTCACAACTGTTAATACTCCAAGGGGTATGTGCACATCTATATTTTGTAAATTATTTTGATTTGCTCCAAAAATGCGTATTTTTTTTGTACTTTTTCTTCGCTTTTTTGGAACAGGAATGTGATTTACTCCATTCAAATACTGCCCCGTCAATGATTGCTTACAGGTACGTATTCCTTTTGGTTCACCCGCATACACTATCTGACCACCATGAACACCTGCACCCGGTCCAATGTCGACAAGAAAGTCAGCAGCGCGCATCGTGTCCTCATCATGTTCGACAACAAGTAAGGTATTCCCCAAATCTCGTAATCGTTTGAGCGTTGTTATTAATTTGACATTATCCTTTTGATGCAACCCAATACTTGGCTCATCAAGTACATACAAAACTCCAGTTAAATTAGAACCAATTTGCGTTGCAAGACGAATTCGTTGCGCCTCACCACCGGATAATGTTCCAGCACTGCGAGAAAGTGTCAAATATCCTAAACCGACATCAACAAGAAAAGTCAACCGTTCTTTAATTTCTTTTAAGAGTAATTTTGCAATTTGCTGTTGCTGGGCTGTAAGTTCCAAGCACAGAAAAAATGATAAGCAATCACGAATGGACATATCTGTGATATCTATAATATTTTTTCCTTCTATAAAAACGCTTAATGATTCAGGCTTGAGTCGCTTTCCTTGACAAGTCTGACAAGGTAATTCTTGCATATATTGTTCATACCTATTTCTTCTTCCTTCTGATTCAGTCTGGTGATAGAGCCGATCGTGAGAAGGTATGATTCCCTCAAATGCATCTTTTTGCCAATACTGCTGCCCATACTCCTCCCCGCTTGCTGCCTGAGTATCCCCATATAATAACAATTCTTGTTGTTCTTTTGAAAGCGATTCAAATGGTGCAAAAATATCAATAGTATAATGCTTTGCAACAATGAGTAATTGTTTTTTTCTCCAGCTATCAATGGGACCCAAATATGTTTTTACACAACCATCCGCCAAACTTTTTTTATAGTCGATAAGGAGTTTTGGATCAAATCGTTTTTTATGACCAATCCCGTGACAGTCAGGGCATGCACCAAATGGTGAGTTAAACGAAAACATTCTGGGCTGCAACGATTCAAAATGTATATGGGGATGATCCACACACCCTCCCTTCGTATTAAATAATTGCTCAATTGATTTAGATTGACCGAGTGTTTGTACCAGTAACAAACCATCACTAAATTGACTTGCGGTTTCAAGAGAACTTGTCAAGCGAGAAATAAACTCTTGAGAATCGCGAACAATCAAACGATCAACAAGAATAGAAATAGTGTGCTTTTTATATCGCTCTAAGGACGGAGGACTCTCTAAATCATGTATCTGCCCATTTGTTTGTGCCCGTGCAAAACCAAGTTTGAGGTATTTTTCATAGACTGCTTGATGCGTTCCTTTTTTATCTCGAATGATAGGTGCAAAAATATGGAGCTTTGTTCCCTGCTCATACTCGCAAATAATAGAGGCTATTTGCTCAACTGACTGGGGCTGAATTTTTTTCAAGCAAATCGGACAATGAGCACTTCCTATTCTGGCAAACAACAAACGCAAGTGATCATAAATCTCCGTTACCGTACCTACAGTTGATCGAGGATTATTACTTGTTGTTTTTTGCTCAATAGAAATTGCCGGACTCAAACCATCAATTGAATCAATATCGGGCTTATTCATCTGCCCTAAAAATTGACGTGCATATGCGCTTAGCGACTCAACATACCGGCGCTGCCCCTCTGCATAAATGGTATCAAAAGCTAATGTTGACTTTCCACTGCCCGATAATCCAGTTATAACAATGAGTTTATTTTTGGGAAGCTCTAACTGAATATTTTTGAGATTATGCTCTCGTGCTCCGCGAATAGTAATAAAATTATGCATATGCCTGTGAAAAGTATTTGCTTTAAAAACCTTATGAAGGTGTCTGTCTTGTGGAATAGTGGGGGTACTTTTATCTTAAACCAGGCTACATCAAAGATATAAAAAAGAGCACCTTGCAGTAAAATCAGAAAATTCGCTGCTTCATACAAGCGAACTTTCGCACAATTCTCAAAGCGGGACTCTTGAGCAAAATCTGCGTGCTCTTTTTAAAAAACAATTATTGGATAAAGACTTAAACCGGT
>JBLKOU010000021.1:0-17846 GCA_047603125.1 Candidatus Woesearchaeota archaeon
TGTGAGAGGTATTTGGAAAAATACAAACAAAAAATGAAAAGCTATAAAAACATGCGAGGTTTAACATAGATGAATATTAATCGAATTCGTAAAGCAGCGTATCAATGGGTCTCACAAAGACCGGCCAATGAACTCTATCTCTTATTTTCAAAACCAATTAGGCAAAGAAACCTTCGAAGATTTTTAGACGAAGGCATAATTAGCGAGTCAGGAATGGAAACTGCACTGGCAAAATCTGCAGGTCTTCAAGCAAGACTAGATTTACGTCACGTACTTGCTCATCAAATCAGACCAGACCATCTTAGCTACCCCGAATTTCTCGCATATGGAATTGAAAATGGCATTTTACCATCTCGCGACATAAACCGAATCCGTTTTGATCACGGTGACACTGCGAGTTCTTTTGCCAAATACTACAGTAAACCAAACCTTCCCAGGCATATGCTCAACTATATCCTTATAGACAGAGCACACATTCCCGAGGATAGCCACTACTGCTCATGTTCAGTATAACGTTTTAAGAAATATACCCTTTGCAAAGAGCGATCGCTCTTTGCGCGCAGGAATTGAACCTGCTTAGGGAATCAGCACATGGCTTTGATTTATTTTTACCCTTGCATCCTCTTGATGCACATGGCATTTTTTCTTTTTTAGAGGATTATGATTATTGATTTGTCTGCGAAGTCTTGCTAATATCCTCAATTGAGCGAAGTGCCTTATCAATAGCTAATATCTGCTCATCAAAAACCTTCTCTGCATCTTTAATTTGTTCCTTCGTATTATGAAACTCCTGCAGCGCTCTCTCAATGTCTAATTCTTTTTGCCTCTGCTCTCGTTTAATATCTTCTTGAATATCTTTTTTCCAATTCGTCAGTTCTTTTTTTAGCTTATCAATATATTGCTCTTTGCGCTTCACGTCTTCTTTTAAGCGAGAGCGATTGCTCATTATATCCAACTTTTTTGTTGTGAGCCGTTCTACAATACTATATCTTGATTGACTTTCTGCCATAAACTACTATAAGTGCAACCGATATTTAAATGTATATGAAAAAAAAAGGGTTTACCCCTCCAAATCATCGCGCATATACGCCTGTCGCATATGCTCTTGCACGTTCAACAGCCTTTACAGTCCGGTCTATAAATGCTACTCCCTCTGTTCCCCTATACTCAAAATGCAACTCATCTAACACATCAACAGCACCACGATAATCTCCTGCCTTCCACGCAGCACCCACCTCTGTTCGAAGCTTTTTCCACTCACTCTGAGTTAGCTCAGTTAGTGTCGGGTTCATTTGCCCATTTTGTGGTTTTGGTAATACATATCCTGGATAATATCCGTCCAATAATTCCATTTTTTCTCTCCTTTCCTGGGCAAACAAAACGATAAAGAATCAACGCATGCAAGCCCAGGAATTTCCTGTGCTTTACGCACGCACGACTACAATGACTGAGACAATCTTCTTACTTGCAATCATTGTAGGCATGGACATATTATTGTTTTTAATGTTTTTATAGTTTTTGGTGAACAAGGCTTCATCCAATAATTGTTTTCAAAAAAGAGCACGTAGATTAGGCTCAAGAGTCCCACTTTGAAAATCATGCGAAAATTTGGTTGCAAGGTGCTCTTTTTTCTTATTGAGAGTTTCGCGGGTACAATACCCCGGACTTTAGTCCGCAAACTCTCAATTCAAAAGTTCGCGATTAGGTGAGAAGCGTAATACCCTGTCTCTTTAGGGCGGGGAGAGCTTCGAGCAGCGAACTTTTGTTATTTTTTGGATGGAGCTGGTGAATAAAAAAATCACAGCATTAATAAAACCCTACAACAAAAAACATACAATATGGAAATTTCACTTACAAAAGTCATACTTGGAACCATATTTCTCTCTGCACTCATATACATATCATTTGCCTTCTTTTTTGTTGATATTGCTGTAGAAAGAAGCGATACACTCTATAGCACAAACTTCTTTGATCAATCACAAAGAGAAATTGACTTACAAACACGCGCAAGCAGACTCATGGCACAGCGTCATGTAGGAGTTGTACTAGAAACAGCAACACTCACATTTAATACAACTCAGAGTAAACGACTCTACTATGTTGTTGACCCCGCGCGTGTACAAGCAAGAGAACCAACAGTGCAGTGCTTTGATGAGCAGCAACAAGCCGCCCCTGTTGAAATTACCATCAATCCTAAAATGTTTGAAAGCCGACCCTATCTTAATTTTGTCACCATTCAACCTGAGATTTTACACAATCAAACATATGCATGCCTATTTGAAATGAGCCCTGCAAAAGAAGCGTTTATTGTGATTACTCAGAATTAAATTTTTCTCGATACATTCTCTGTGCTTCTTGAATAGATTTACACGCTTCGTCTTTTCCAAGTACTTCAAAAATTTTCACTTCTTTTTTTTCCAGCATCTTATATGTTTCTAAAAAATTACGAAGCTCAGCCATATAATGTTTTGGAAGAGAGTCCAATGTGTTAAAATCTCTATAGCGAGGATCTGCAGTATGAACCGCAATAATCTTATCATCAGCCTCTGAATCATCAACCATTCGAATCACACCAAGAATTTTTATTTTACACAGACATAAAGGAACGACCGGACTATGTGTGAGAATAAATACATCCAATGGATCGTCATCATACCAGAGTGTTTTTGGAATAAAGCCATAATCAGCAGGATAATGCACTGCCGAATACATAAATCGATCTAATTTGAGTAATCCAGTTTCTTTATCAAGTTCGTATTTTTTTGTAGAATGTTTTGGAATTTCTACAATCGCATTACAGATGTATGGTGCTTGTTCACCGATCTCTACATCATGCCAAGGGTTTTCAATTGCCATTTGCCACACATCGCTTCACGAACTTTAAAAAAGTATCGGTCACCATGTTGCCAACTCTAAAGAAACCGCAAAATAAGAATCTAAAAATGCTACAATATATGTATCAGTATAAGCTGTTGCATAACCAAATTCAGCATGCAATTGTGAAACTAATGCATCACGCGCATCCTCCACGCTCCATCCATCATTGAGTCTTTGCACATATACTCCGTGAAAACCCGATAACGTTTCTTGATACTGTTCAAAATTGCGCTCATGTGTGCGTAATGCACGAAGAATTTCAGGCAAATCACGCTTTGCACTAAAGGATCGTTCATAATACAATGCATGTTTAACTGAACTTGATGATTCTTGCCAACGATTGCGAGTGTCATAAATACGATGAACCGTTAAGGGTTTTGCATTTACAGAATACAAAGAATCTTTTGCAAAAACAAGAAAGCCATTATTATCATCATAGACCATGTCTGAATCAAAAGGAGAATTTAGTGGTCGAAAATAGGAATTCTGAACTTGTGAGAGTTTTTGGAGATAGTCTCGCTCTAAACGAGAAAGACAGCGCTCATCTAATACTATTCGCTGCCGATTCTCTAAATCCCTATAGATGTAACACGGATTCCAATAATCAAAAAACGAAACATTTTCTACTGAAATATCAAATACCGCATCGGTGTGAAACTGAATAAAATTCGCAAATAAATCTAACTCAATAATTTTTACACCAACAACATTTGCTTGCGGTCTCACTGAAACATCTTGGAATATATAATACCCGGCCACGCTCACCAAAACAATGCCAAACAAAGTCAGCAATATAAAAAAAACAAATCCTTTTTTATGTAGACGCCTCATCGCGCACCTCGCAATGTACCTATACGCAATTGATAATAATACTCACTTGAAAAACCCACCAATGAAACTTTTTCATAATACATACAAGGATTGCCAGAAAAGGTTTCATAATTTATTCGCTTCGGATTTCCCATTTGGCGCGTATGATACCAACGATTATCCTCATCAAATCGATATTTAGTAATTCGCGCACAACCCGATTCACCAACAAGACCTTTCACCGCATCAACAAATTCATCCTCGTGAACGTCTTTGAAAAAATGCTCCAAATATACTTGAGAATAAATTGCAAATGTTTTATGATACTCATCAACAAAATTTGCTTGAGAACGCTGTGTGTCTAACGAAGATGAAGAAGTTGTCGCGATGAAAAAAAAGACGACAAGAAATACCAAAACAAATACAAGTATACTAATAAGTAAAGGTATAAATGATTCAATCCCACCCTTTTTATGACGCAAAGACATATGTTAAAACCACCTCTTGTTTTTGACCATTCTCTAAATAATATGTTCGCTGCACAGTGCTTGCCGTGTAAGCACTACTTGTAGCAGTCATTGGGAAAAAATTCGTAAAGCGCTGCTCATTAATATAATACGTTTCTATGCGTTCCCCCTCGATAATGCGTAAGCGTAAAATGACATCCCCCACAGTATTTTTTAAAGCAGGTTCTGTAATTCTCTGTGTTTGTAAGACATTTTGATGCTCAAACTCATGGAAAAAACGCAAACTATACATTTTTGCCAATGTATCTGAATCATCATAGGGAACAACTTTTCCTTGCGCAAGTACAAATACAATTAAACCCATAAGCACAAAAAAATAAATAATACGCAAAATATCAACAACAAGTTCGTCTCCCATTATCGACTCACCTCTTCAAGTGCTCGAACCAAAGCCGTTCGAACATTTTCTCCGTACACATTCACACTTCTTTGAGAAGAAAAATAAAGTTCGCTTGATTCTGCTGATGAAAATGGCAACAAAATGAGCTGTATTCCAGATAATGATAAATGTTTTTGTAAAGAGCAAACTAGCGACTCATCAGCAGTGGAAAGAAACACCGAGCTATGTGAATTTTCCAAATGTTTTACGTTTATAAAAATCTCATGCAAACCATCTTGCTCTATTCCCAAATATTGTGTATCATTAACCTTAAACTGATTATTTGATTGAATACAATCTTGCAGATATAATTGTCTATTTATATGATATGAACCAGTATCATAGAGGTGTATTTCATCCGATCGTCTGGTTATTCCTACTGAAGACTGTCGCTGATGATTTTCTTCAACAATTAGTTTTGATGGAAGTGTTAACTTTTGTCTTGCAAAACTTTGACCTCTAAGCACATATAATGAATCGTCTTCAATACTCACATTAATTTGTGAGAGTGGTTGAAAATAAACCGCTACATTTCCTTGCACAGACCCGACTGCCTCTAAAACATTTGCTATATCTTTTGCTTGAAATGGCAATTGGTGCGTCGTATTTGCACCTTGGGATATGACAAAAGCAGTACTCAAACCTATTATTAACGCAAGAATAACCAACCGTGCAACTAAATTCCAAATCCGTATTTGTGCTTTTTTGTTCATCTATCTTCTACTACCTAATTGAATTGTTAAGTTAAAACCATTTATCATTTCATGATATTGAAAATCACTTGAGCGTGCAACCGGTTGGCAGTTATATGTTGAACCAGAGGGAAGCATTTGTTCATAAATTTGATCAATTGTTATTTTAATACAGGATTTACCAACAAATAACTCTGAATTTCTCCAAATTCTGTCTAATTCAAGAGTATTAATTTGTGACCGTATACTTTGATTATGTCCCGGCTCTAACTCAGTTAAGATTTGACGAATTGATGTTCGACCCGTAAAAAAGCCAGCAACAAATGTTTCCTCCGCTACTTGTTTTAATTGATCGCTAATAATAGTCCGGACATCGCCTACTTGATCTTGTTGCTCTTGACGATCAAGCTCAGAACTTTCTGTTGATATTCGCACATGATAAATACTCCCTTCACGATGTATAGTTAAAAAGTATGGCTCCAGAACAGAAACTGTTGTTCGAAGGCTATTATAATTTGTCCACGTTAGCGTCTCAGGAGATGTTTCTAATGTAATATTCATAAATGAATCTAATGAACGACAATCCACTCTTCGAGGATTCTCATCAGCTGTATTAACACCCTCGTGGCGATATAAACATAAACGAGAATGATATTCTTGTCCACGAAATGAACGCCCTTTCTCTGCTCGAATTTCATAATTTGGCATAAGTGCAAGTGGTATAATGATTTTAAAAGGTTCAGACGTGTCCATGTAGTCTCGATAAACCGCACGAATATCATCAATTTCACTTGCTAAATTCTTTAAGGAAATAAGTTGCGGATCAGTACTGCCAAACATATCCATTAAATTTGCAACAAAGGGAACAAAGAGTGCTATTGCAACTGCTGAAACTACTAAGAAAATAACAAACTCATGAACCGCTATCGATGCTTTCTTGCTCACTCGAACCACCTCCTAAACAATCACGCGGATTTTCAATACAATCTTTTGCTTGCTGGCTCATTCCGTCCGTGACATTTGACACATCGCCACCCACATCACTTGACAAAGTTACCATCATATATGTTGCAACCAAAAGTGTTACAATAACTAAAATAATAATAACCAGCGTACTCAGCGATAATTCTACCCCACGTTTATTCATTTTCCCACCTGTTCACAATCTCATCACATTCTCTAGCAATATCGAGAGGATCCTCATATGCTATTGCAAAAATTCGCTCAATATCCTCAAATTCAGTATAATCGCGAGATGAAAAAAACCGTAATCGATTAACAAGATTAACATACGTATTTACAAAATGAATTCGATTCGTTCGTTGATAAATAACAGCCACTCTTTCTGAAACAGGATATTCCAAATCAACAAAGCCGCCCGAATGTGTATGCGACATCATATATTGAGGCAACGACACATCATCTTTAAATGGTGTAACCGAGAAATACTGTCCCCCATTTTGCATTTCATCTCCGTATCGATCAATAGTATTTGAATCAAAAGAGACAATTGAGCAAACCACACAAAAACGCTTATCTAAACTTGCAAATGGATTAAAGTCACGAGAAAATAATGGATTTTGCCCATCTAAAACTTTATTATAGCACTGTTTCTTTTGTTCATACATAAATTTGTCCAATGCTAATTGTTCTTTTGGACGCTCAAAGGTATCCAGTTCATCATCGCTTACAAATGGTGCTCGATAATCAACTTCAGTAATCGGACATTTATAACGTATCAACTCAATTCCAAGCGCGTCTGTAAGCGCAGTTCTTGAAGCATGATTGAGTACTGCATTTTGCTGACAAGTAATTACATCCGGATGCAGTGATTGAGAAACTCCTAATAGTCGAACCTGTATTAAAAAAAGTGCAAGAAAAGAAATGATAACGACAATTAAACCCACTAAAACTGTTGAACTCAGCGAAAAACCCTTTTTTTTCATGGGCGCACCCCTGCAATCGTATCAATAATGGATAACCCTTGACCTGTTGCTGAGAAAATTAAAAAAGCCATTATAATGAGTGCTATAATACATAAAATAATCACAGCGAGAACATTCCAACTCAATTCAACTCCTTTTTTTTGCATGCTTCGACTCATCGAACATCACCATAATTATTAGCAATATAATCGCACTGTGCATTTAATTCCATATACGGAACTATTGCCACCCCATATCCAGGATAGTGGCGAGTAACTTGCTCGTCGTCAAAAAAATAATCAATTCCCATTACAATTCCTTGTGCGGCAACTTCTGTAAGAACAATTCCTCCAACAGTACCAACACCAAAAGTTACACCACCAAGAACTGCACTTGTACCGTAACCAATTGCCCGAACTGCCCCACTAATACCAACTCGAATAAGTATTCGACGAGTTACATATGTCCCAATAAGGGCAGAAGCAGAGCGCGTTTGAAGCTGATTCATAAAATCCCTGTCATATTCATGTTGTTTAAAATACACAACCGCATGTGGTGTATCAAATGAATACGTATACCCATCATCAGGCGTAAAAAAAGGATTTGATTGGTTTCGTCCTTGTGATACAAGCTCAAACACACTTTGGTCTTCTCTTGATGCTCGATGATTTTTCAAATATTCAACTGCGTCATATTCATCACCAAATTCACTTGTCATCTCAGGATCAAAAATAATTCTCGAACAGACAACGCAAAAGCGAGGGGGACCTGCTATGGGAAATACAGAACCCGTTTCTAATGCACTCACATAATTTTCGATCCAATTTCTTCCTCCCTCTCCCTTAAGCAATCGCGCATAGACTGGAAATAATTCTCTATGTCCAGTTTTTGCCCAACACGACTCAATCTCAGTGGCCAAAAATTTTTCAAAATTATACAGCTCAGGATCGATATTTTGATATCCTCGCTCTTCAAGAGATTGAACTCGTGATTGATCTGCAGGATTGAGTTGATGATCTAATTGAGAAATATAGTGGGTTTGTGCTGGACAAGAAAATTCATAATGCGTACGAGCACCAAAATATTCTATAATTTCGTTCACAGTTCCACGAAGCTCCAATTCCTTAGAAAACGCAGACATATGACACATTGCATCATCACGCTGAGATACAATTGTTCCATAGAGTCTTCCAGATATGACAACTAAAGATAAAATAATTAAAACCAGTACTAAATATTGATACATCCCTTTTTTTTTCATAGTCGCGCAAAATATTGCATAATAATCGTTCCAAGTACGACCGCACTAATAATGACTAAAACAATAAAAACAAGCGTCATGAGTAATTGATTTGATGCAGCCTTTTTCATAGAGACATTTTGGCACTTTTACTTTAAAAAGACTCTGGTTTTCAGAGGTTTGTGTAAAATGAGAAAAAAGAGCACCTTGCAGTAAAGTCAGAAAATTTGGTGATTGTCTGTAACTGAATTTTCGTGTGATTCTCAAAGCGGGACTCTTGAGCAAAATCTGCGTGCTCTTTTTTAAAAAACAATTATTGAAGAGGATAAGAGGATAAAGAAAAAATTAAAACCTACAGTGCCTTGATGTACTACACTACTCCTCAGAAGAACCGCCAATCCTATCCATGATAGAACTCCCACTCAAACAACACTCTTCATTTTCGTTACGGCAGCTTGCACTTGAGACTGTTCCATCACATGTACCTTCGGTAACACAATCTCCAACACGAGTCTCACATGCAGATAAATCTTGCCGTAAATAGCCAGTATTACTTAAAAAAATAAATGTCAGAACAACAAGCACAACAAGCAAAATAACCGCAACAACGACAACTTGCAAACTCAACTCCGCTTTTTTGTACCCCATCATAAACTCACTACCCTGTTGGTAACACGCAACAATATGAACCCTGCATATTCGCTTCTATAGAACAAGTCATTGGAACTCCGCTCTCATATCCTTCTAAGCGACATTCGGCAACAGAATTGGTACAGACCGTATTACAATTACTCACTCCTTCTCGGAAATTTCCAGAACCACTGAGCACAACATAGGATAAAATAACTAAAACTAATAATGCGACAACCGCCATTACAACAATTGATAAGGAAAGCTCCGCCTTTGTTTTCATCCGCTAATTTCCACCTAATCCTGGAACACAACAAACTTGCGTATTATCAACTTGTCCATTTGTTAAACACACATATTGATTTGCAACTCCATGCGTAAACGGTAAACCAGCTTCTTGACAAGAATCTGCACCAACAAATTCTACACATGAACCCGCTGCCGGACATCGGTTAATTTGCTCTGTCGCTCCGCCCATCTGATTAAAAATAATAGATGTTAAAATAACAAGCACAAGTACAGCAATCACTGCCATCACAATTGTGTTCATAGAAAGATCTCCTTTTTTAAACATATATGTCACCTTAGAAAGAAAACTGCAAAATATGCTTTAAAAAGATTTCGAAAAACAATCAAGTTTCTTTATAAACTGGCAGATAACACTCCTCAAAAGTCTGACAATCGACAAAGCGTTTTGCCTGTTTTTTAATTTCATCAATACTAATAACTGGCTTCTCAAACGACCCTACTTCTTGCATCAAAATCGAGGGTGAGAGCGAATACTGCTTTAAATCATGGAGCACATACATGTTTGAAAGAACAAACACTCCGTTTTCTTGACAAATATACTGCTTTTTCTCTAGAGCCTCTAGTATTGTACCAGCATCAAAACCCAAAGAGTAAAAATCTTCTTTTTTTGCTTGTTTTTTTGTAAAAATCTGCTTAAGAATCGTTAATTCTCGACTACTCAACTGATCTAATTGCGGAAGTTTTGCACTCACATACTCTTGCATGCCAGTAATCAATTTTCCCGTTGTTCGGTCAAAAAGTAGCGAACAATCTGCGCATTTGAGCAAGACGCAAGGAATATACAACTTTGTAAAATGTTGGTACATCATCTTTGCATCCTCATCACTGATGCCTGTTTGAATTACTGGTAATAATGACTTTTTTTCAAAGCTATTAAGTTGTGTCAAAAAATCCTTTGGCTTTTGTACAAGTTGCACAGAATCCCCGCCGTGTTTAGTCATACGTGGACGTACTTGGACAAAGAGGGGCACATCCACCACTCCCGTAACGAGTGCATGCCCAATAGGTAAATTTTGAATTTGATTTTCTGATTCACTCGTTATGCCTTCCACAGATTGTGAGATTGCACGCAAATCATTTGGATTTGTGACTTTTAAAATAATCTGCGTGGAAACTTGACTCAATACTGATTTATCAACGCGCGCGGGACGTTGACTAACAACACAAAGCCCCATGCCAAACTTTCTTCCCTCACTTGCAATTGTTCGTAAAACATCTGAACTCACCGATTGGCCAAAATTGCGTTCAGGACAAAAATTATGGGCTTCTTCAATTACACAAAAAAATGGTGCAACTAAATCTTGCTTTCTCTGCCAAAATAAATCTTTGAGAAGTTTAAACACTAAAACTTGCTGAACATGGGGCGGATATCCTTTCAAATCAATAATCGTTGCTACGCCTGGTCGAATCAGCTCATTGTATGAGAGCGCATTATGAGAAAAAATTCCATAATCTCGAAGTTGATCAATGAGTTGTATAATCGCCCATTTCGCAGGAGATTCTTCTGATTCTAAGGCTACTTGCAAAGAATCCAATGTTAACGTATCTAATTGTTTTATAGTCGCATAAATAAGTGATTCTTGTGCAGGCGAGAGTTTCACAGGCAAGAGTTGTAGTAATTCTTGCGCATCAAATGTATTTGGAACCGTCAGCGCCCTATAGCTTGGATGTGTTTTTATATCGCCAAATAATTGCACATTTTTGTATGCTTTTGGCTTGAGTCCTAATTTAGCTAATTGTTGTGCTTGTTGCGTATTTTTTTCAAGAAGTGTGTGATACTCGCCATGCGGGTCAATGATGAGAAGTGGAACTTGTTGTTCAATTATCTCTTCTAATAATACTCCAACAGAATATGATTTTCCTGCGCCCGATTTTGCTAAAACCGCAATATGCTTTGTTAATAATTTTTGTAAATCTAAGCGAATTTCAATATCCCGATTTTCCAACGTTCCAAGTAGTGCTCCTTTTTGTGCTTCTAACTTAACTATGGAACTAATCAGCTCATCTTGTGCACGCAAAACAGAATTCCCAATATGAAACGGATCACGCGGAGTTTTTATCGCTTGATTTTGATCCACATACCCAATAACACGTGATTTTGCCAGAGTCTTTTGTTCATCTCGAGTCAGTTCAACCACTTGACAAAGTACATATCCATGTTCGGGATGATGAACCTGCACATAGTCAAAAAGCTTTACTTGCTTTTCTACAAGAAACGTAAACTTCGTCGTAAGTACGCGTCCAACGATTGAACCCAGAATCATAACTTTGTTCAAAAATCACTGGTTTATATTATTTTCCTAAGCTGAGCCTGTTACAAACACCTAATCCTCATCATCATCCAGCCCATATGAGTCAATTAAACCAGAAACGACTTGGTAATCGTGTAAATATTTATATCCTTTTTCAGTGAGCGAGTACGCACGCTTTGTTTCATCCAGTTGCTCCTCAGTAATTAAATCTTTTTCTTTTAAGTCCGCCATATATTGATTCAGTAATTGATATGAGAGATTCGCCTTATACAGAACATGCGTGGGCTTAGCGCGAGGTCCTTTTAGCCTTGTTGCTTCAAGAATATCGCGAATAATTTCTAGTTTACTTCTTTTTCGATCTTGTGGCATGTTCAATAAATGTTCCTATAAGAATAAGGTACCCTATAAGCTCTGCAATATGAGCGACGACATATGCAGTTGTCATGTGTGGAAGGAAAAATAAACTCAACCAACCAATAGAAATACACAAAAACGCAATGGTAATTTGCAATGCTTGTTTTGTCTGTTTTTTTTGATAATTGGTAATAAAATGTGAATTGATGACAATCATGGCAACTGCAACAACTATAGCAAGTGCTAAAATGGTATTAATACTGAGCAGCACTCCAGCTAAAGCAATTGGATACACGAATGCAAAAATAGCAAGTCTGGGTGGGCGAAAGACAAGTAAGGATAATGTTAAAATAAATGCTAATATAACTGCAAGATGAAAACTCACTAATAATATTGGAAACGCACTCAGTTGGGATAAATTTCCACACAATTGTGTTTTGAAAAATGTATTATACCCAACCAAAATTACATAATGAAGCGTGTTTAACAAAAATGCAATCATGAAAACTTTCGCTTTTGCAAACCCACTAAATTTGTATGCCTTATATGCAGTGTAAGCTACAATTCCTGAAGCTATCACTAGCAAAACTTCTATAAAAATATGCAACCCTGTAAACCAGGTTGGACAAAAACAGGAATAAAACATTATTAAATAAGGTTCTCAATGGGAACACGTTTTTTTGGAGCTGGTTTTTCTTCTGATTTTTGCGATTCAACATTTACTCCTAATTCCGAAAGCGATTTGACATGCATCTGAATCAGTTGTTCTGTTATTTGCACAATGCGAAGCAATTCTTCTCGCTCCTTTGTGAGTACCGCAACTGAACCCTTATGGTATCCAATTTGCTCATCTTTTGACATATTCTGGTCATTTGTTTCTTGTTTTGGTTGTTCACTCATAATTATCAACTACAGTAAACCGTTCGTTCTTTTTAAATGTTTAGAAAAGCTTGTTATATTCAAAAAAAAGAATTCAGACTACTGCACCTTGGCGAAAAATCAGGAGAAGTGCCGATTGTTTGAAAGCCTCTTTCAAACTTGAGGATGAAAATCCGAAAATATGCAGGTGCTTCGACGCAGAAAAGACAACCGTCGTGAAGTCGCCGTGCAGTAGTTCTGTTTCACATATAAAAATTGCTGTTTAAACTAAATTAAAAAAAACCTCACACACGCAAAGCTTCTAAACGCTTGATTCTCTTTGCAATTGGCGGGTGTGTGGAAAATAAATTCGAAAACCCACCACCAGCAAATGGTTTAACAATAAAAAGCGACGCTGTGGATTCATGCGCTTGCAATGGACGAGCTTGTACACCCTGTGTTAACTTTTGTAATGCGCTTGCCAGTGCATGCGGATTTTTGGTTAATTTTGCAGCAGTCTGATCTGCCAAATATTCTCGTGAACGTGAAATCGCAAGCTGAATAACTGTTGCCATCAATGGCGCAACAATAGCAAGCAATAATAAATGCACAATACTTGCATTCTCTCTATTTCCACCCAAAATAACTTGCCAGAGAGCCATATTACTTAAAAATGAAACAATACCAGCAATGCCTGCTGCAATAGTTGCAAGCAAAATATCCCGATTTTTTACATGCGCCAACTCATGGGCAATAACGCCATCCAACTCATCAGTATCAAGTAAATGTAAAATTCCTTGTGTGAATGCGACTGCGCTGTGATGCGGATTTCTTCCTGTTGCAAATGCGTTTGGTGTTGCACTGGGAATAATGTAGACTTTTGGCATGGGCAAATGCGCTTTTTTTGCAAGACGTGAAACCTGCTCATACAATTGCGGATGATCATCTTTTGTGACTTCTCGCGCACCATATGAGCGCAGTACTAATTTATCTGCAAAAAAATATGTCCCCACATTCATCAAAACCACAAAAATCGTCGCTAAGATGAATCCAGCCGTTCCAAAAAACGAACCGATAACAAGGACAAGTGCTGTTAATGCAGCTAAAAGCATGAATGTTTTGAGTTGGTTTATCATAGAATTTGGACAATAAAAACATATTTATAAGCATTGTGAAAATGTACATACATGAACCATATTTCTCACTTTTATTTTGCAAAACATCCTTTAACGTCTCCAGAATATATTATTGGACTCATTTTGCCCGACTTTATACGAAAAACCTCTGCTCATACGCGTTTTCTCAAAGGAATGACAGAACACGACGCACTCGATAAGCATTTTCATAATTGGGACTGGTTTGAGCAGCAAACACTTAAGCTTACACGAACAGGAACACAATTTCCAACAAAGTATACGCTCAGCCATATCGCACTCGAAATTGCAATCGACCACTTTCTTGCACATCGTATGCAAACACCTTTTGAACAAATTTATGACAGTTTAAATGATACACACGAACAAAGACATCTTGATAAACAAACAGCATCACATCTAAACCAAATCACACAGAGCAATTATTATCACCAGTATCGCGTTCTTCCATCCTGTCAGCAAATATTACAACGAACCTATCATCGCTTCCAGAAGAGATGGGATTTGGAGTCTGTAAACACCGACAATTTATTTTCACAGAGTCTGCAAATTGTTGAGCCAGAGATTGAGAATATTATTTCGTATTGTGAGCGATTTCGTGTAATGTGACAAGTAACCCTATAACCACATTTTACGGAGACCTATTCACCAATTGCTTTATAAATAATGATGAAATAAAGAAATGGTTACAAAATGGAAAAATTAGAAAATTCAAACAAAAATGAACAGACAAAAATTGTTTTAGATAGATTGAAACGATTTAATAGTTTAGTAAAAGGGCATAAAAAGCTTTTAGAAGCGATTGGTAATTTGTAGTGGTTTAAGCCAACAATTGCACATGATGGGAATGAGCGCTCAATATTTCTCTAAAAAGAAAATGGGCTCGCTGGGATTCTTTCGAGTGAAACGAGAAAGTCGAGAAGCTCAAAGCTTCGAAGATGTTCAAATCCCAGGGAAAAAAATGGGCTCGCTGGGATTTGAACCCAGAACAACTCGAGCTTCAGTCGAGTGCTCTCCCGGATTGAGCTACGAGCCCTGAAAAACAAAGAAAAAGAAAAAAAGTCTATTTATAAATGTTTAGTTACTGAACAATAATCTCAGAAACTGCGACATTATCAACAAACACCGTATATGACGATTGTTCAGGTGTCACCACATAAGACATCACTTCGCCAGAATCAATTTGATCATTAATATCCAGACCTTCAATTTCTAGCTGAACCTGTTGATCTCCATAGTTAACAACAACAATTTCTGTCTCACTTTGCATATATACGACTCCGTCAACTTGAACATCGAGAGGGCTATGTATAGAAATTTCAGCCATTCCTTGACATTCACCATAATATGCAACATCCACATTATTTTGCTCAACCGCTACACATTCATTTGAGTATGTTTGTCCATCTACGCCACAGACTGGATCCCAATCCGTGCTACAAAAAACTTCGCCATTAACATCAGTTGGCTCTTCGATGACATCATTTTGTACATCTTCTTGTGTTGCACAACCAACTAAAAAGGCAGCAAGTAAAAAAATTCCTATATATCGTATCATGTTTTCACCTATATAATTTCTTCATCAATTGATTCATCAAGTTGTGATTTTTCAGCAGATTCGAGCACTTCTAATTGCCCAAATTTTCCTGCAGAAAGTTGCAATTGATTTTGATATTCACCAACCCATCCTTTTGTGATTTTTATCTTATCACCAGTTTTGACTTTGTTCACTTCATCATTCCAAAGTGTTAATGTCACTGAACCTGTTTCATCACTTACTGTTGCATTTGCTACAGTCAATGCACCGTTTCTCACTTGTCGCGGTTCATCGATGGAATCGACTTTAAGAATTATTTCATCAACAGCCGCTCGTGCTTGTAATTCATTTACTTTCATGGTACTGAGAGGTGAGACGGCTCAATTTAAAAAATTACTGCTCATTTTTCCAGAATATAGTTGAAGACACCACTAAGTGATAATGAGAATTCGCGTATTATCACGAATTTTTTAAAAGCAAATAGTTCCAAAAAAGAGCACGCAGACTTAGCTCAAGAGTCCCACTTTGAGAATTATACGAAAATTTAGCTGTATCTTTTCGGATTCTCATCCTCAAGTTTAAAAGAAGCTTTCAAACAATCGCTAAATTTTCTAATTTTGCTGCAAGGTGCTCTTTTTCCTTCTTGTTGAAAATTACACCAAAATATCCCTAAAGCATTTAAATACAAACTCATTTTCTCTTCTTATGAAACCCTGGGTTACAACATACGCACCAACGGAGAGTTTACAAGTTGTCGGGCGAGAAAAAGAAATTCAAACCATCAAACATTTTATCGAATCATTTTCCAAACAAAAAAAGAAGGGATTATTGCTCTACGGCCCTTGTGGAAGTGGCAAAACAAGTCTTGTGTATGCGCTTGCAAACACACTTAATTTTGAAGTATTTGAAGTCAATGCATCAGACACCAGAAACAAAAGCTCACTTCTTGAAATTGTCCTTCCCGCCACACAAACACAGAGTTTTTTTTACCAAGGAAAAATTATTTTACTCGATGAAATTGATGGACTTTCCGGAAGCGATAGAGGCGGGGCAAGCGAAGTTGCCAAACTCATCGAACAATCACCAACGCCCATTATTATGACGGCAAATGAACCAGAACTCAAAAAGCTCAAGCCCGTATTAAAAAAATCACAAACACTCTTACTTGACAAACTTTCAGCTTCTACGATACGAACTATTTTACAAACAATTTTAGAAAAAGAACAACAGACACTTGACGCTTCCATTTTACAAAAAATTAGCTTAATGAGCGATGGAGATATACGCGCGGCAATTAATGACACACAAATGGTTGTACAAGATCCTTCATACATTTCTTTATTAGAACAACGCGATAAAACGGCAACACTCCAAGATGCACTGATGACTGTTTTTAAAACAAGTGATATGAGAATAGCATCACAAGCACTCAATGAAGTAAATGAGTTTTATGACGAACAACTCATGTGGTTTGATGAGAATATTCCAAAAGAATACCAAGGAGTTGATTTAGCAAGAGCATATGGAATGCTAAGCAAAGCAGACATATTCTCTTCGCGTATACGAAAAAATCAACAATGGCGATTTTTGGTATACATTCATGCCCTCCTAAGTGGTATTAGCGTTGCAAAAACAACCCCCTCTCCAAAAAAGCACACCTATGTTCGCCCCTCCAGACCGCTCAAAATTTGGATTTATACTAACTCTGTTGCAAAACGTAAAACAATTGCACAAAAAATTGCCGCACTCACACATTGCTCACAAAAAAATGCATTTTCACAAGTCCCATTCTATATGCAAAACCTTGCAATGCTTGACGCCCTCGATCTAGATGCTGATGAGCGTGCGTGGGTAGAAAAGAAAAAAATTAATGAAAAATCTTTAGATTAGACTACTCTCAAGGCAAGCCACAGAGTATGCGCTTTACAACCAGATTTTTCAAAATTCAAATTTGGCACCTGAGTTTAGGAGCATAAAACCCGCCAAACTGGAATTAAATCTTTTTCACACTTTTAATTAAGTGTAAATAGTTTCTGGTTTGTTCGTGTATCGACTCAAACTCTTTAACTGTCAACTCAATTATTCCTGAAGATTGTGAACCCCGAAAACATAAAGAAATTGTTTCACTTTTTGGATTAAATAAATCTTCACGTATCAAAACTTCTTTGAGTCGTCCCGACGTTTGAAGCCTGAGCAAACCATCCTTTGTTTCCTTCTTGACTTTGATATTCATCTATGTTAAACCTCGCATGTTTTTATAGCTTTTCATTTTTTGTTTGTATTTTTCCAAATACCTCTCACA
>JBLKOU010000022.1:0-17165 GCA_047603125.1 Candidatus Woesearchaeota archaeon
GTCGTATTCAAAATATCAGTAGCCGTAATATTCAAATTAGTAGTCCCAGAAAAATAAGAACCCGCATTCCCCAACCGAAGCGTACCGAATGAAGAAATCTCTAATAACTTCAATCTATCTCCACCATTATTAAACCGAAACCCATCTATAGTTCCATTAATAGTAATCGTATACACACCAGGAGAAGCATACGTATGAATTGCATCTTCCCAATGAGTAATATGCTCAACAACACCATTCCCCCAATCCACAGTAAAATTATACACCCCTGAAGAAGTCAAAGGTAATCTAACCTGCAAGCCACCAGAAGAACCATCAGAAATTAAGGACGTATCCCAAACCGAAACAAAATATGACTCAGGCTCTCCTCCCCCCATAACACCAACATCCATGATGCCCATAACAAGCTGTTCTTCCTCTACAGGCTCTTCAACAGATTCATCCGTAGACTCTTCTTCTAAAGGATAATCAACAGGCTCTTGCGTATCTACCGGTTCCTCAGCTGAGTCTTCTTCTATAGATTCCTCAACAGGCTCTTGCGTATCTACCGGTTCCTCAGCTGAGTCTTCTTCTATAGATTCCTCAACAGGCTCTTGCGTATCTACCGGTTCCTCAGCTGAGTCTTCTTCTATAGATTCCTCAACAGGCTCGTCACTTGGCTCTTCCGCAACCGGCTCCGTAACAGACTCGCCCAAGGAGCTATTATAACTCAAATTCACCCAAATGTATTGACTCTGATTATCAACAACAACTAAGCTAGCAAACACCTCACTATAATTTCCTAACTCATATACAGGCTCATAATACTGCGTAAATAAAATAAGAGTCTCATTTGAAAAAACACTCAAATTAAAAACCTCAAACTCACCCTGTAACTCAACGTCTAAAAAAAGCGTTTCATTTCCTTCAAAAAAAGAAAGATCAACCAACGGGGATGGTGACGAAAAGGCAAACACCACTATAAAAAGACTTAAGATAAATACTGCTATATAACCCCGTTTCACAATCTAACCCCTTATAGAAGAATTTATCCAAAATCATTTATAAACCTTTATGACTATGATAAAGTAACTAATAAGTGATGCGCGCAACATTTATATACCTCGACCCCACCCACTCACCCTATGCTATCAATAAAATTTATTCGTGAAAACATCGAGCTTGTCAAAGAAAATATGCAAAAAAAAGGCAGAGATATAGCCCTTTTAGACCGAGTGTTAGAATTAGATAAAACGCATAAAACGCTCATATATTCCCAAGAACAACTACGAAAAGAACGAAATGAACTCAGTAAACAAATCAATCTTGCCAAAAAAGAAGGAAAAGACACCAGCGATATACTCAAACAAGTAAAAGAACTCCCTGAAAAAGTCAAACAACTCACACAAGAAACAGACGATATAAAAGAACAGCTTGACCAGCTCTTGCAAAAAATTCCAAATATGATGGCACAAACTGTTCCCATCGGAAAAAATGACTCCGATAATGTTGTCTTACAAACATTTGGCACACCAAAAAAAACAGATGTTCAAGCACATCAGCACATTCTTGAAAAATTACACATGGCAGACTTTGAAAGTGCCGCTCGCGTTTCCGGAAATGGTTTTTATTATTTACAAGGTGATATTGCACTCCTGAACCAAGCACTTATTCAATTTGCAATACAAACAATGACAAAGCACGGATTCACCTATGTTGAAACTCCACTCATGCTACGCTCAGACATCATTAATAATGTAACAGATTTACATGACCAAGAGAATCAAATCTATAAAATTCAAGATGAAGATTTGTATTTAATCGGAACAAGTGAACACTCACTTATAGGAAGATATGTCAAACAAACAATTCAAGAACAAGAACTTCCCATCACACACACCAGTTATTCAATGTGCTTTCGAAAAGAAAAAGGCGCACATGGACTTGACGAGCGAGGATTATTTCGAACACATCAATTTAACAAAGTAGAAATGATTGTCATCTGCAAACCTGAGGATTCACGAGAATGGTATAAAAAACTTCAACAAATCACCATAGATATATTCAACCAATTAGAACTCCCCATTCGCGTCTTGCAAATTTGCTCCGGCGATCTTAGTGATAATAAATTTGATCAAGTTGACATAGAAGCATATTCCCAAAGAAAGGATGACTATATTGAAGTGGGAAGCTGTTCTAATTTAACAGACGCCCAATCACAGATGCTTGGCATTCGAGTTCAAGGGAAAGAGAAATACTACCCGCATACCCTTAATAATACTGCCATTGCAACCAGTAGAGCGCTCGTTGCCATAATCGAAAATCACACTCAAAAAGACGGCTCAATATATATTCCTAAAGCGTTACAACCATTTATGGGAAAAGAATACATTGGGAAATGACCCCTATCTATCAACAAACATGTACTCATCAGGCCATGTCTGTTTTACTATTCCATTTTCCATATTTATAGACGGCAAATAATTATGATGCACACGAATTCGCTCTGTTATAGGCACCGTCTCTATAGAAACAATGGCATCCTTTCCAAAACACTCGTGAAAATAAGGAACAATTCGTCCATTAAATTCATTTACTAATTCGTCCTGACTGAATCCATCAAGCAAAAAAATGATTGCCAGATGCCCATCGCGCTCGCCAACATAAGTCGTTCCAATGTACTTGGTATTACTCATGCGAATTTTTGCATCTTGTTCAACTGACTGCATATACTGTTGCTTTGTAATCCCAGCACGAAGTTTTATAATATAGAGTTGATGCGCCTCAAAAACACCCAGACGTCGACGGTCAATTGTGGCAAAATATCGCAAAATTCCCTTCTCTTCCAACTTTTTTCGCTTTCTATTCACCGTCATTACTGGTACACCCGTGCACTTTCCAATCGCATTATCAGTTGCACGAGGATTTTTCATTAATTCTTTAATAATAACACGTTCCTGTTCATCAAGCGTATAAAAATCCATTCAATTCACCCATTTTGATATAAATGTATCAACTATGACTCAATACATATATAAAAGTTAATATACATAATGTGTATACTGATTGAGGTTTTGTTAATAATGGATACTAACTTGTATACTAGACTTGTAGAAGCGCACAATCAATATCATACCAATGGATTTCTCCCCGACCAGACCATGCAAGCCATCCCTGTAAACCTTCCCCGATACAATCTCGTACAAGGAATCTTAATCAAGGAAATACATGAGAAAATAAAAAAAAGCAACCCAACCACCGGCTGGACAATCGATAGTGTGTGCAACCGAATATGGATTCCAAGAAAACTCAGCAAAAAGTTTGCAACAGACTACCGTTTAGCACTCCCCATCATAGAAGAAGTCCCACAACATTGGTTAAGTGCCCCCTATATACACTCACTTTTCTCTCTTACTCGTGCGCAGAAAAGACCTGAACCTGTTGACCATACTCAAGTGCTTGCACAAGCTTGTGTCCAACCTCGCTATCAGTTCGGATCTTAAGACTGGCAGATTTACTTGCTTTACAACGAAACAAAAGCTCATGCTCAATATAAATTTCAACAGCGCATTGCGCATACTTTTTGTTCAGTTCCATAGTAATTGATTGCGGATTCTTTTTCACATCAAAAGACAATGCGTTTTGAGTTGATTCTTGCTTGCATAAAAACCGAACAGGTAATTTGTGCGTGTCAATGAGTTTTTTGAGGTCTTGATCCTTTGCCAAAGTTGCAATTTGATCCTCACTAACCAGAACCTGTAGCACATCTTTTACTTTCTCTATACGTACCTGTACTTGCTTTTTTTTAAAATACTGCTCGAGAATCGTCTGTGCATCTTCTTTAACAGGCATGAGAACCAGCTGATCCCCAAAGGTATACAGCTCATATAAGAGTGTTTGCTCGACTAAATCACGAACTTCAATAACGGGGCGAGAAATTGATTTATCATGCATTCCTGTTGGGACTTTGACAACCATGGATAATGTCAGAATTGTCGCAATCTCCCCCTTATCAACAAATAATATCGTATCAATAATATGGGGTAAAAGCCCGATTTCAGTTTTTCCAACAAAACGATGCAACGCATCAACAGCATTTGTCGCATGAACAACACCAATCATTCCCGTTCCACTTAAACGAAGGTCACTAAAGAGCGTAAAATCCTCAGTATTTCTCATCTCATCGAAAAACACATAATCCGGTCGACTCAATAGCACTATATCTTTGAGTTGTTGTACCGTGCTAAAGGCCTTTGCATATTGCGTTATTGAGAGGGGCAAAATCATATCACGCGGATTTTCAATGGTTTTTATAATCGTATTTTGTTTATGATAATGCAAGGCGAGGGCTTGGCTCAATGTCGACTTTCCTGCACCAGGAGAGCCTCCAATTAAAATTCCACGGGACTTTTGAGAAAGTATCGTTTGAAGCTTGAAAGGAACCGCATACTCTGACAATTCTCGCTGATACTTATGGCAAACGATTGTCACTTCATGACGTGATACTAATGGGGGGCTGACAATAACTATACGGTATGCTTGTAGTTCAACAATTTGCGCGCAGTCATTTTGTGCATACACTGTTGCTTTCTCATTTGCTAATATACTCTCAATTATCTGTGTAATTTTCTCAACAGAAAGTGGCTCTTGCGTTATTTGAACAAGCTGTATATTTCCCGGTGTCCCTTTTTTGGCAAAAACGCGTTCATTTGCGTACAGATGCACACTTAAGACTCCCTCCTGAAAATATTGTTCAAACATGCACTATAAGAAAAAAAATATCTTTTTAAACATTTGCATCTATAAAAGAACATGGCTAAAATCCCACCCGTCATATTTATTGGTTTAGGAGGTATTGTTTTAACGATTTCTCTTTTTAATCGCGAGCTCATCCTCTTTGTTCTTGCAGGATTTGCGTTTCTGGTATATGGATTTATTGGGTTTGTAAGTGAAAAAAAACCAAAACAGCGCAGAGTTCACCACCCCCATGCGCATCAACAACCACTACAAAAACGCTGCCACCACTGTGGTCATGTCATCAATGCCAGATATCGGTTCTGCCCGCATTGCGGTGCTAAGAACGCATGACTTTTTGATAAATATCTTGACAATCTTCAAAATAATGCGCACTTGCTAAGTGAAATACAACCGCAATTTTTGAAGTTTGCACCTGTTTTTGTACATATTGGCCAAGAACATAGGCTTGATACATATTTGCCGGAAGACCAATTAAAATATCACTGCTTCGAAGAAAAAAACAAACAACTAGCGTATCATCCCGGATTTTAAAATCAATGGAAACTATTGCAGGAATGTCAAGCTCCATGGACGGCTGCGTCGTTTCCTTCTTGCCTAAAATAAGCGAAGCAACAGCCTGTCGAGTATTTGGGTCTTTTTGTAAGAGAGGAATAATCTTTTGATCAATTTGATTAAACCCCTCATAATCAAATAAACGATGACCATAACTATAAGCAGTTCTGGCATTAATACTTGGAAATAAAATTGCTTGACGAATTTGCTCAGGACTTGGATACATCCATTTTTCTACATGGGAGAGCACGGTAATCGGGCGAGTGATATCTTCAAAATCCAAAAGCTCAAAGCTCACATGTAAAGATTCTATACAAACGCGATTCTTTCTATCTTTGTAGATGCGCGCATGTTTATTGCAATAATCAAGTACAGCCCTCCACGTTTGAAATGTATTTAATCCTCTAATCATCTTCTAAAAACTCCGATAAAGCTCTCTCTTTTGTTTGTAATGAAAATGAATAACAGAAAAAAGGAAATGCAAAGCTGTTTAATACTAATGAACATTCTCCAAATGCTTGCGAGCTGGAAAGAACACCTTCACGCTTAATTCGAACTTCAAATCCTCCTTCAAATGCCTGAACAATCAATTCTTTTTGGTGCAATTGTTTTTGAAGAGATGACTCTAAAAGTTGCTTGCCTGCTTGAATTTGTAAATACGTATATGGTTGTAATAATGATGATTGTTTTGCTGCAAGTCGATACGCCTGAGAAATATGAAGTTTATAGCGCAATAATAACCCGCACGCATTATAGATGACCTCTTGTTGTTTTGCAAGATGACGGACAGTTTGTGTGCACTCTTGAAGCAGTGTTGCCATTTGCTCAAAGGTATAATCTGATGGAATGTAAAAATGATGTAATAAACGAATACGAACATCACTGAGCACATACATATTCGGATCTGAAAAATGTGCACCTTGGCGAGTCAGAGAATCAAATAAAACATAGGAACATTCGTGAAACACCGATTCTAAATCACGTGCATGGGTTTTTTCTTGAAAAAACTTTGCTAAATCAACTAAGAGCGTTTTTTGGCAAATAACTGCACAAAGCGGTCTTGGCTGCTGTATATAAGACTTCCATTCTTGCGGATCGATAGTATATGGACCTGCACGACCAACAAAGTAAGGTGCTTGATGCACATCATCATTTTTTATATTAAATTTGAGCCCATGTTGTGCAAACTCACTTGCAATCAACGAAAAAAAAGATTTATGCAATACAAACTCACGAGCCGTTACATCAAAGACCAGCGTTATCAAAGGAGTCGCATATTTAACATACAAGCGGATAAATTGCAACACTTTTTTTTCATCTAAAATATTTGTCGCATCAATAATAATCGACGCACTAATATGATGTTTTGCAAGTACATCAATAAGGCGCTGGTAAAATAGAGTTACTGTATCATCTTTTTCCAAGAGAGTCTCAAAATCATTAAGTCCAAGTACATCATTACAAAATCGCGCGTAATGACAGAGTGAGTCAAGTGCTTGATCAAAGGAATCGAATTGCATACAATCTAATAATAATGCGTTGTAGAGCTGCCATCGTTTGGATTCAAATTCACTAATATATGTTGACTGAAAGTCTTGTCTTGTTGGTGTTTGCTCTATAAGTTCGTACACATGCTGCCCCTTTGTTACTCGCTTGACAACCTGCACACAATGTTCGTGATCAAGCTTTTGCAAATAGTATAAGAGTTTTCTATGCAACTTTGCAAGCTCTTGTTTTGCTTGTTTTTTCTTTTGAGAACTCACCTGAGAATCCACGAGAATTTGCTCATACATGGGTGCTTCCTCAAAAATATGCAGGACAAGCTGACTTGTAGTTGCTTGCTTATGTTCACGAAGATAATCCTGAATCTGAGCTCGTAAATTCACCATTTTAGAATGGTAATAAACAAACATTTATAAATGTTTCAGAAAATTTTTGAAATTAAAAAAATTTATTCCAAAACAGCCTTGTTGTATTTGAAACTACACCCGTATATCATGGACACAAAGGAATTACAAATCCTCAGTCAGTTTCGAAAGAACGCCCGAGAAAACCTTACCACCGCATCACGCAATATTCGCGTGCCCATTAGCACTATTCATGAGCGTTTAAAAAAATACGAAGGTTCTGTCATCTTCAGACACACAACACTCATTGATTTTAGTAAAATAGGCTTTAGTCTACGTCTCCAACTCATGCTCAAAATAGCCTCCAAAGACAGAGAACGCGTCGGAATGTTTTTGCGCGCACATCCCCGTGTAAACACAGTAAGCATCATTTCAAATGGTTTTGATTATATGGCCGAAGTCATACTCAAAAACATGCAAGAAGTAAAGCTTTTTCTCAAACAGCTCGAACAATTTTCCATAACAGAACGCCATGAATTTTTTATTATTGACGATATGAAAAAAGAAGCGTTTTTATCAGACCCCTGTATTTGTGAGCTGACATTTAAGGATATTTAGGCTGCTTTTTTATATAATTCATCAGCCTTTTTGCCTTTTTTCTTTAACTTTTCATAGTGACTCTTTGCCTCACCTTTAAGGGCATAGGATTCTCCCACAATATTTGCAAAATTAGCTATATCTTCTTTAGTAATATCCTCGCCTTGCACCTTTTTATTTGCTAAATTTAATGGAGCAAGATAATCCTTTACCATATCCACATCTAAAAATTTATCAATACCAAGATATTTAAAAATGTCCTTTTTATGTGATTCATTAACATGATTTGCTGCCGACTGTTGTAACTTTTTCACGCCAGCCTCATACTCCTTAGTTCCAGTAACTGCTTCCACTAATTTCCCACCATGGAAGTCTTCTATAGATTCAGCAGAAGAAACATATTTTTTAAGAAGCTGCTGTAAGCCCTGTCTATTCATTCCAGCATATAAACCAAGTATATGATCATGATAAATTTGCTCATCTGCTTTATCACCAAATTTGTGATCATCTTTTAATTTTAACTCTTTTTTTGCCTTTTCAACAATGGAATTAACGACTGCCTCTGCGTAAACATTCTGAAATTCTTCACTTTTGAGATGGTCCAATTCAATATCTTCTGCCGACTTTCCTTTTCCATTATCTTTTAAGCGTTTAACGACGGCTTCTAGTCCAGAACCATGTGCGTGAGATAAAGCTTCATTTCTTGAACGAAGTATATGTCCTACTTTTCGATTTTTTTTCAGATACAAATCTATAACTTCAGGAACAGAATCTTTTTTATCTTTTTTGTCTGCCATACTATAAACCATTAAACCTTTCTTATTTAAATAGTTTACTTTTTGAAAGTAACAATCTGCAACGCGTTATAGCATACACTCACAAAAAACACCGCGAGTATTTGCCAGAAAAAAACAGTAATACTTAATGACCACAAAAAAAGAAGCGAAATTAATAATAGCCACGGGTATCGAACCTTTTTTTTAAATAGAAATGCTTTCCAGTAGGTATTTATAGCCATATACGCCGTCCACAATAACACTGCAAGAATAAACAGCGCATACTGGGCTGCATCCCCGGAAATCATTAGCGGAGACAAGAATAAGAGAGATACAAAAAAACCAATAAAGAGCCCATATTGGACAAGAAGATACCAAATATACGGCGGGTTTTGAAATTGTGAGAATTTTATCATATCAACAACAGCATGGAGTGCAAATGCAATAAGGCTCATATAAAATAATTGTAAAAAAATAGGAAGTAGTGACAGCGACGGCAAATCACCAATTGGCATCATCGTTTCTGAATCAATTTGAGAGGCATACAGCTCCACATTTTGAAAAAAAACAAATAAATATTCTGTAAGTGTCTGATGAAAAAAAAATAGGTAGACAAACACAAAACTACAAATAAACAAAATATCAAGCCCAACATGCCAAAACAATTTGGCAAGAAAGGGTTTCCCTAATTTTGTGGATTGAGACATTTTTCATCGGCGTTCGGTTGACAAGTCTGGCCTGGCGAACATTTTTTATAATCAGTTCCTAAAATATCAACACCATCATCTTTTGGCGACACCTGTCCACACACACAATCTGTTGCTACCGGACCTGTGCGACAAAGCTGCTTTGTTTCTTGCTCATTCAAGCAGACATATCGCGCGCCAACATCTGCAACTGAGCGCATGACACTCTCTCCACAAATGTAGAGAGGAAGCAATGCTCCACTAACAACTTGATTTTGTTGTGCAGTTACTGTTTGCTCTTCACCAGTCTGCAAATCTACAGGTGGAAGGTCACAGAAAACCGTATATGTTTTTGAGTATTTTTGTTCTTCTCCTTGATAAATATAAACTGCAGGACTTGGTTGTGCATCTTGAATAGTGACTTGCCTATTTTGATCTTGCATTTGTGATCGATCATAGCGAGAATCATGCAAAGATACAGTAACCGTAATCTGATCCGTTTCTCTTCCTGGCGGACAAATACCACTTGCACTAAACAAGCGATCAAATAATAATACACTTTGTTGGTCCGCTTCTGGTTCTCTTGTAATTAGAAGATTATTCTGATTTCCTTGTGTTTGTTGTCCACTTGTTCGAGGAACGGGTATGAACCAGCTATCTGCTGCGGTTTGTTCACCACTAACATGTCGGATTTGGACTTCTGTACATTGATCAAGATCTTCGTTACAATGCGTCAAAATATTCTCAACCCCAAAGTCTCTTGAACCATCGGATCTTGGTGCTCCCCGAGATGTATACAAGAATGCATGTGTATCATTTTTGATACCAATGCCCAAATATCCTCGAATGTTTAGCCGCACATTTTGATTTGGTTCTCCTGAAGCAAAGCCTGCAAGTTGTAAATTCTGACTTCCCGGAACACCTTGCACCTCGGAGAGTCCATACTCACCTACTGATGAATCTGCCTGTTGTCCAACACCTAATGTATAGGTTCGTGGGCCATCCGGCCAGATTGCAGGAATTTGACCAAGTAAACCTCGTGGAGTAAAGCTATCATGTAAAATAGTATTATCATGGGTAATTCTCACCCGTGCAAATTTTGGTAATTGATTTTGCGCAGGAACGCCCTCGAAATTTTGCTCTGCAAATATCGCAAACTGTAAACGATCACCAACTCGAACAGACTCTGCTGCGCCACTTGCAAGTTCAAATGATCGGCCTTGTTGGAAAAATACATCACCAAATTGATTTAATGAACCAAATGTACATTGGAATCGTAAATTAACCGTTGACCACGAACACTGCGGCGGTATTTCATCCAAACCAATACTTCGAATATAGCGCTCACTCACTTGAGGTGCACGCGATGAACCTTGAGGAGTCATTGTCAATCTCGCCCGATCAAAACGGACATCTCGAACGACACGTTCATATCTGTCAGCACGAGGATCGCCAAAGCCAAATGTTTCACCACCACGTAATGTTCCACTATCAAGAGTGAGTGTTTGTTCTTGTCCTGTATGTGCACAATCACAAATACCGCCTTCAAAACCTTCATTTGGATCACAGTCATACCCTGTTGTACACACGAGTTCTAACCGCCAGTTCAAGTCCGAACCAGCAATGACAAAAAATCCTAAATGGTACATAAAAATTGCATCACTACTTTGTGGATCAGGGCCCATGAATCTTCTATCAGCTGGGAAAATAGTTGCTGTAGAATTAATTTGCATTCCTCCACCACGAATCGTCAACGATTCTTCAAGATCGGGTAACCAATCATACCCAAATGCAGCAAGACAAATACTATGCAAGAATTTTCGACTCGAGATAAGTGCGGTGTATGTTGCAGTATCCCCATACCTTCCTGCAAATGATTCAGCCATACCTTGTGTACCTTGACGCAAATTTACAACACTACTCATTATAGAATCACTCCCCCGAGAACCTACTTGACCACCCTGTTGTGATTTTGCAGCTGCACGGCCAATACATTTAATTGCATCAATAATTAAATCACATAAATACTGCGTTAAGAATGCCCGACAAGGACCGGATTGGAATTCTCCTGTAAGTAAGACCGATTTAAAACAGCTGGACACACCTTCAAATAAATTTCGAATAACAAGTAAGTAACCATGAATTGCAGGCAAACAGACACAAAGTAGCGCTGTTGCTAAATTATCCGTCGGATCTATTAAAATTTCTTGCACTTGATGCTGTGCTAATTGATCTGGCGCATCGCGAATCAGTTGACAATCTAGTGCCTCCGAACCATCTCCTGAATGGAAAACCCCATATGACTGAACAGTGTCCGTTCCCGGAACATTTTGTCGACAAACACGAGAAAGTTCATTCGGCTGCATCCTCTCAAAAACTCCATTATTCTCCCTATAATAAAATCCTTCACTATCCCTCGCCCAAACTTCCTCATGTTCAGAATTTGGTGTAAAAGTAGTAAGTGCTCGTTGATTTTCAATTTTTTGACCCATTATTGGGTCCACACCCGAAACACTACGAATCTCTGAATTTTGTGCATCAAAGCGAACAGGAACTCCATCTCTAGATTCAGGTGAAAATATAAGCTCACCTGTAGGAAGCGTTTCCACACAACCACTTCTACTTACCTTATTAGATAACCCAAAACGCCCCTCTCTAGTAATAGAAACAGGATCGGCACTCAGCTGTTTTGATGCAGGATCAATAATGCGTTTTTGCGGGTCAGCATAATCACCAGTAGCTGTTATTTGACCAAGTTGATAGCAATCAACATCATCAGTTATCGGTGTTCTGTAATAATCATTGCCGCCACGTGATATGTAATCATCTCCTCGAGACGTATCCCTATCTGAACAAAAGCCTGATGTAATCGTATCAAAGAATGCACCAAAACCTTCTCGCTGCGAATCTGGGTTTTGCGCTTCAATGGATTGTTCAACAGGGTCATGTATTAAACATGCAGAATCCCATTCTCGATCATATTCAACTTGACATCCATCAGAAAAACCTGCAGCTTCCCAACCACCAACGCTTGTTGTATCAAACCAAGGATTGTCTGAATCCCGAGAACAGGCAGAACTATACCGAGATGAAAAATCTCTTGAACTTGTTCGTATATACTCTTGCGCAGATGGGACTGCCGGACAAAAGATACGATCGCATAAATAATTTCTATACACATCTGATTGTTGTGTCTGAAATGTTGCTTGTGCACAAGCAACCGGATTTCCAGAAAGGGTACCATAAAGTGAAGTTGAATCTGCACAAGCCTGTTTAATGAAAGGATTACGTAATAATGCTTTCTCACTTCTACAAATGTTGGCCGCACAACCAGCATCCTGACAACCGCTCACATATTGCCTAATTGCATTCATCGTCATCGGTTGTGCCATCAATGTTCCACATTGACTTGCCTGTCGTGTATACGAGACAACACCACCAAGTGTGGTTGCCATACATGCACCAAATGTAATTAACGATGCTTGCGAAATTGGTTCAATGACTTGGTCAATTAAATCAACACCTTGATCAAGAAGATTTACTGTTGCATTCAATAAACTATTTGGATAAAAATCAGGAGGAACACGCCGATCAAAATAAACATCTATATCTAAACATTGACGCTGTGTTGGTTGCGACTCCCAAGTATACGAACCTTCTTGTCTCACACCTTGTTGTCCTGAACGTGATTGATCTACACGTTTTTGATAATGAATTTCTACGTCCAATGGCAAGGACACGCCTTGCAATTTCTCTAATTGTCTATATGTTTCGGTTAAATTTCCAAATCGCGATTCAGATAAACGATTCAGTGTACAAATAACCGTTGTTTGCTCGCTCCACTCATATCCACTTGTGGGAAACACAGTACAGGAATTTTCATTAATAAAATCAGAAATAGTAAAATCACTCATATCAATATATGATGTTGACTGCAAACCAATGGATGTTCCTGTTATTGCAATATTATCAATACTTTCTCGACCTAAATATTCAACATTGAGCGTAAACATAATTTGTGCAACGCCATTAAATAAGTGTTCTGGCTGAATGATTGCAGGAAACACATCATCAGGATATATGTGAAAGTCACCCGCCGTTTGACATTGATCATAACTAATTGTACGCGTGTATTCATCACTTCTCTGATTTGCTGCATCAACCGCAAAAAGCGTCACCTCATTTCTTCCCATCTGCTCTAATCGTGCTTCTGCTTCACTCTCATCTCTTTGCGATGTCAAATCGGGTCGCATCAAAAACGACAGTTGTTGACGTTGCAATGTAATTGGAATTGAAAATTCACCCTGCTCATTTGTCGTTGTTGTTTGTTTGTTTTGATCTCTACGACGAATTTCATCTCGAACATTTGCACATTCAGGATCATCTAAAAATTCCCAAATCGTTTCTGCACTATGTTGCGTGTTATCTGAACATCGGTAACTTACATCAAAGTATCGATTATTCGTATACGCTTCAACAATTATTCCTTCTTGAGCAGGTTCAACTTGACCACGCACCGTAAATCGTGGCGTGCTTACCACACGATTCGTTTCGATATTTGTTGAAGCAATTTGTGGCGGTCTACCTGTAACAAAGACCCATGTTTCATAGTGTGCACTGTTTCCTGCTTGATCCGTTACTGTAAGTGAAAGTGTATTATTTCCTTCAACAAAACCAGGCGTAATTGTGTGATTTCCTGGCTGCCAAGTTCCATCTGCGCTATTTTGAGCAGAAGCCGTTTGCGCATTCTCAACAACATACTCATACTCTACTTGCTTATCAACACTAATAGTAAAATTTGTTGGGTGCGTTCCTCCTATAAAGCGAGGTGGTGAGCGAACTGTTAATTGTGGCGGCTGCGTATCTACAATTATCATATGCCTCACTGTTGACATTGATTGTTGATCGCTTGAAATTAATTCAATATAAATTTCATATTCTCCATCACCATCTGCTAAAGGAATATCACGCAATCGTAATTGTAAATCAGAAGGTGTATATGTTGAGTGTGCTTGTCCATTCACATATACTTGCGCAAATAAATCATCGGTATCAACAACACCAAAAAGAGTTACTCGATTTGTTCGGACATAATCAGGCCACTGATCTTCAATAAGTGTTAATTCATTTGTAAGAGGAATGTTTTGATTGTTTGAATATTCAGCAACATTGGCAAATGCCGGAAATACCAGCGTCGTCAGGCTTAAAAATAAGAGTAAGTAGGTTCTTGGTAATCTATACGCATCCGCTCTCTTAAATCCATTCATACTCATGCCACTCTCTATAATCTATTTCTCGAATATCGCTTTGATTGAAAAAACCCGTATCAAGTTTTGTCCATTTTTCAATTGTTGTTCGCTCTTGCAATCCATCTGAAATGAATTGATACGCATGAATTCGTAATCGTCTATCCAATTGCTCAGGTGTTACTCGTACTTGATTAATCCATCCACCAATCCATTCATTGTTCTCATATAAAAGCATTGTGACATTATATGTTGAACCGCGTTTTGGCAATGAAATGTTTGTATCAACAATTCTTGTCTGCTCATAATTTCTATCTCGGCCTCTATTTTGTACCGTCACATATGTATCATAGGATGAGTATACATCTTCAATATGAATAATTGCACGTTGATTATCAGCTAAAGGCTGCGCATTTGCTTCTTGCAAATTCATTCCCACATAAATTGAAATAGGAATCTCAACAAGTGGTGTTAAATAAAATTCACGTGTTTGCGTGCCAGTCATTGGTGCTTGCTCAATATACTGGCGACTCGGCAAATATCCTGGAGCTTCCATCGTCACATATGCACCTGCACACCCGCGAGGAATACTTGTTCGTAAATACGCATTATCCCCGGATTGTGCTTGTGTGACGCCTAAATCACAGCGACGATTATAACACTCATAATCAACTGTTGCTTCTTCTATAGGAAACTGCGTTTGTGCATCCAGTGCGATAAAATAAATTTTCCCTGCAGATGTGTCTTCGCAAAAAACGGTGTCGCGAATCATATCTGTTGGAACATTATATCCTGCTTGCGAAGACGCAGGCTGATTTGAAACAATATTTGCCGTTGTTGCAATTCGTAAAACAAAAGGTGCACCACCAAATGCCTCTGTTTGAATAAAAGCAACTTCTACAGGATAATGCAAATCATAGGTAAAGTGATATGTTTGCATACAAAAAAATCGCAAGAAATTTCGCTCACCACGTGCCAAAGAACCATGCATTCTATTCCCTGAAGATGGCCGGACTTGCATATCTAATCCATAGTCAGGTAAATATCGCATGGCAACTTGTAAATTATTATAATCGTATGAGTCTCGAACTTGTAAATGTTGGTATTCATAACTATCCGCTGGCGCATCAGGCAAACCTGGTCTTCGTAAATCATCTGGTCTTGTTTGGGCAAGTCGTTCATACACACTATCAGCAGCCAAATATGTTCTATCTGTTGCTCCTTCTACACGAATATTTGGAATGGAAGCTGTCAAAATATTTTGAATATTTTGATGCACTTGTGGTTTAAACCATGTTGGTGGTGTACAACTAAACGAAATTCCTGTTACTGGAACAGCAAATTGCGGATCTTCATGATCTGCTGCCGAGATTAAATTAATAGTCATATCTTCAAAAAAATCTTGTTCACGCAAAAGCGGAAATAAGTGATTTGCAGCATTAATCATGTCTGCAAGTTGAATATCAAGGCGGGAAATAAACTGATCCTGCTCACTAACAAGAAGTTGTTCCCGTCTATTAATGCGATACTCTAAAAGAATGGTAATATCATTGTCGTTCACACTTACTTGTGCTTGCGGGCGTTCAAAGGACTCAATTGTTTCAATATGTTCAAAAGCATCAAAATTATTCAAACATGTCCCTATGTTTTGTGTAATAAACTCACCCAACCCCTCTTCAACAACTTCACGCGATAGTTCATACTCTCCATAAATGGGCGTAACAATATTTCTGACAGGATCAAAAGACACAGAACGACTCGGATTTAACCGAATGGGATCTGGAACCGTAATCAACCCACCCTGTGTTCCTAGTAACTGCAAACCAGAGCGTGCTGTTGATTGAATACAAGCATCAATAAAAATTTCTATCGCTGTTAAGGGCTCACTTACAGGAGTCTCCCGCCAATCGTCTTGAGCGCTCGTAAAATATACATACGTAAGAACAGATAATAATACAAGAACGATGCCGACAACCATAAAAATTGCTACTTGCGCTTTCACTCTAACCCTCTTTTAAAACTATCGCAAACTCCATTTAAAAATATTGCGAAAAAGAACACTGTTCACTTGACTAAAAAAGGAGAAAAAGAAAAAGAACTCAAGAACGAGGAATAACCAACAATGTATCGTATCGCGCAATATCCGACTCTAAATCATACGGATCCTTATGCGAACGCTCAACCACATCTTTTTTACAAATAAAGTACACCGTTACCACCCCCTCAACTAGTGTACTTATAGTATATGTTTTCTAGACTTAAATACTTTCACATTGCAATTTTAATAGATTTTATAAGCGTCGTCACTTGAAAATTAAGTATAATAAAAATGACGTATAAATTAAGAGTAAACCTGCTGCAACTAAAACGATATCAATTGCAAAATAGCGTGTGAAAAATACGAGAACACCTGCAAAAACTAAACCAAGTCCAAGAACTGTTGCAAACAAGAGTGCGAGTAATTTAATAAAATCCTTAATAATCGCCTGTGCACGCTCACGAATGAGCTTCTCTGTCTTTTTGACTACACCACTTGCTTGCTCTTCTAATGTCGTAAATATAAATTCCGCCAATGAACTAAATAGTTTTTTGAACATAGTACGTGAGCAGAAGTTAGTATTTATAAAGATTACCACTTTTTCGTGAAATGAGCCCGCCCGGATTCGAACCGGGAACATCCGCCTTGTAAGGGCAGCGTTATAACCGTTAAACCACGGGCTCCTA